>CALYYZ010000020.1 GCA_945607165.1 uncultured Ruminococcus sp.
GATTCTGTGCATTATTGTCAGCAGTAGTTGACTCAACCATGCTTTCGGGAGCAGCAGAATCCGTCTGCGCAGCATAAGAACTGAGCGAAAGCCCCGAGAAAGCCATGGTAACAGCCAAAGCTGCCGCCGTTGCTTTAAAGAATCTTCTTTTCATATTATCCCCTCCAAAGTATGTTAGGCAAAAAACAATCTCCGATTTTCATTGCAAATTGAGGATTGTTACCGGTACCTATTTTTCCTCTTTCTATGATGACCTAATTATACAAATTTATTCCGTATAAGTCAATATTTTACAAAAATCAACTTAAAAAATATCACATTAAAACCGATTTATTCCATTTAGGCAAAACAAAACCGACCTATGACAGAAAGAATTAAGGAAACACTGAATAAATCACATCAAAAGATTTAACCAGTGTTTCCTTAGAACTAACATTCATAGGTCGGCTCGTATTAATTTGTAGAGCAGTATACTAAAGCCCCTTTTATTTAATTGCCGCTATTTTATAACCCCGGCGTTACCATCCAAATATTTCCGACAAATAATCATCAACATCACTTCCCGGAACATATCCGTCTGATTCTGATGTATCGTTATTTGGATTGTACTGAGCAAGCTCCATTTGAATGGTACCGCTTTTTCCGTTGCGAACTATAACGAAGGACACGGTATCTCCTACCTTGGAATTTTCGAGAGCCTTGCTGATATCCGACGAATCGGAAATATCTGTGCCGTTTACCTTTTTAACCAGATCTCCGCTCTGAAAACCTGCAGACTCAGCATTTGAACCTCTCGTTACATACTGCACATAGCATCCCGGATAGCTAACACCGTAATATTGAGCTGAATCTGCCGAAACATCAATAAATTGCATTCCTAAGTCGATTTTTCCGGTAACATATCCATAGGATTTCAAATCATTTATAATGTCAAGGACATTATTTATAGGGATAGCAAAAGCTATGCCTTCAACCTCGGTTGCACTGTCCTTTGCATTTACAATGCCGATAAGATCACCGTTTGAATTAAACAAGCCGCCGCCTGAATTACCGGGACTGATCTGAGCATTTGTCTGTAAAAGAGTCATATTGTTATTTTCAATAGTTACTTCTCTTGCCAGCGCACTGATGATACCGTCTGTTACTGTGCCGCCAAGCTTTCCTAAAGGATTGCCGATTGCTACAACATAGTCGCCTACATTAAGCTTTGAGCTGTCTCCGAAGGTTGCAGCGTGCAGACCTGTTTGATCCACCTTGAGGAGTGCAATATCCTGTTCCTTGTCACTGCCGACAAGCTTTGCCTCATATGAGGTCTCACCGTCACGGAGAGTCACCTTGATTGAGCTTGCGCCCTCAATAACATGGTGATTTGTAATGATATATCCATCGGTAGTAATAATTACACCGGAGCCTGCACCATTAACAACATACTGTCTTGCAAAGGTACCGGTTTTAATGCTTTCGGTTTCAATTTCAACAACACTGTCCGCCGACTTTTCAACGATTTGTGATGTAAGATTTTTTCCTGAAACGGAGGAAGTATTATCTGCCTCAACCTTGTTGATATTTATTGAACCATCAGACGATGATTTAGAAGAAGTATTTTCCGATTTGCTAAAATACATTCCGCCCAAAAATCCAAGCGTACCGGTTGACAAAACAGTAATTACAAGCAGCGCAGCAACAAAAGCTCGGGAGGCAGGCTTTCTCTCCTTTTTTACCTTTTTCTTAGTTCTTTTCTTCTCTGCGTTATGAGAAGGAGCCGAAGAATACGGTGAAGATGAAGAATAGCCGCCGTAGTAGGGATTGCTCGAAGAAGAATTACTAACCGTGTTATCGTTTCCGAAGCTGTCGGAATTTATATCATATCCGCTGTCCGGAGTAACTCCTGCAGTACTGCTGTCTGTACTGCCTGCGGCGTCAGAATTGCCGGCGGTTGTGTATATTCTGTCATATCTGTTTGGGTTATGCGGTGCGTCAGTATTTTTTCCGTTTATATATGAGTAGCTGTATTCACCGCTTTTGTAATCCTTGCTCTTACCCGGATTCCATTCATAAGAGCTTTCTTCAGCAACACTATTATCATTATTATCTGAAGAACTTATGTTGTTGTATTTTTCGTAAAAATCATTCATAAGTATACCTCCAAAAGCATTTGTTTTTTATATTGCCCGCTAAGTTGCACTCTGTGTGCGCAGTAGCGATGGCTAAGGAAAGCGCTTGTACAAGATGTGCACGCTTTCTTGTGTTGTATTCATAATAATGTTAAAAAGTGAAAACTGTATGAATTAACCTTGAAATGATTTTGAAATAATGACAAAAATGCGTGAAAACAAAATGAAGAGTATACGGACTTCCTTGAAAGGCTCAATCAGCGTTTGCTGTCCTCTGCATTATTTTCAATGTCTTCATCAGCGATGTCAATAATCCTTTTTCTAACAATGATTTCATCATACTTCTTTTTAAACGAAATCCTGCCAAGAAATTTCTTTTTGCAATGACCGCAATAAAATTCTGCCGAAAAGCTATTATTTCGTAATTTCCAATTTGAGTTGCGCTTAGCTTTTTTATTGCACTGATTACAATAGAAAATCAACTGTTTTTTATCAATATCTTTGTTGTTAATATTGGTTATATAATGAGTTTTGAATGTCATTTTATCATAAAATGATTCATCTTCTGCGTCTATTATAAATCCGTTGAGGGATTTCTTGGTAACAAGCCGTTTCAAGCAGCTCAGACTCAATTCGGCATCTGCAAAAGCTCTGTGCTGCTCCTCCTGCGAAAAGTCAATTTCAAGCATTTCTGCGCAGCTTGACAATCCAAGCTGACCTACTCCCTTATTGTGATTCAGACAATTCTCACAGTATTCCTGTAAGTTACAATATTTCTTTAAAAACGGCAGCCGAATATCGTTTGTGAAATAACTGTAGTTCTCAATAAGAGCATGAATATCAGAGGTACCCCAGGTCATAATAACGCATTGATCGGAAAACTCTGAAAAACGATCTACCGCTTCAAGAAAAGGGACTCCGTTTTGTACAAGCTCGCAGTACTGTATCTTTGTAAGCTCCTTTACCTTATCACAGAGCCTTTTCCCTATTTGCGGCTTTATTAACAGGGAGAATTTGTCGATGATATTATAGTTTTCGTCAACCTTAACAGCACCGAACTCTATTATTTCGTTAACATACCGTCCCCGCACTTTGCTGAAAGAGCCGTTCCACTCTAAATCTAATATTACATAGCTCATTTTTTACGAAATGCCTGCTTCATTCTAAGCTCTTTTGAAAGAATTCGTTTTCTCATTCTTATACTTTCGGGAGTCACCTCAACAAGCTCATCATCTGCAATAAACTCAAGGCACTGTTCAAGCGACATCTGAGTGGGCGGAGTAAGCTTTAGTGCGTCATCTGAGCCTGACGCACGAGTGTTTGTAATATGCTTTTTCTTGCAAACATTTACGGTAATATCCTCTGCCTTGGGACTGGCTCCGACAATCATTCCCTCGTAGACCGGAACACCGGCACCTATGAACAATCTGCCCCTTTCCTGAGCTGCATAGAGTCCGTAGGTCACGGTTTCTCCGGTTTCAAAGGCTATCAGAGAGCCCTGATGACGGGTTACTATTTCTCCCTTGAACGGCTCATAACCGTCAAAAACATGATTCATAATACCGTTTCCGTTAGTGTCGGTCAAAAACTCGGGTCGGTATCCCATCAATCCTCTTGCCGGAATTCTAAACTCTATGTGTGTAATTCCTCCCTCTCTTGTACCCATATTTACAAGCTCAGCCTTTCTGGAACCAAGCTTTTCCATTACTGCACCAACATAGGAATCGGGAACCTCAACAATAAGGAATTCTATGGGTTCATGGAGCTTTCCGTTGATAGTTTTAGTAATTACCTGAGGACGGGAAACCTGGAATTCATAGTTTTGTCTTCTCATTGTTTCAATCAGGATAGACAAATGGAGTTCTCCCCTGCCGGAAACCTTAAAAGTATCGGCGCTGTCTGTTTCTTCAACACGCAAGGCTACATTTGTCTCTATTTCCTTAAAAAGACGGTCACGAAGATTCCTTGATGTTACATATTTTCCCTCTCTTCCTGCAAAGGGTGAATTGTTTACTATAAAATTCATTGTAACCGTAGGTTCATCAATTTTAATGAAGGGTAAAGGCTCAACACAATCAACGGAACAAATTGTTTCACCGATGTTTATATCCTGAATTCCGCTGATACAGACAAGATCTCCTATTGAAGCTTGTTCGCACTCTACCCTTTTAAGTCCCTCAAACTGGTAAAGCTTTGCGATTCTGACATTCTGGGTAGTACCGTCAGTATGGCATAGTACTGCTGTCTGTCCGTTTTTGGCTGTACCTCTTTCGATTCTTCCCACTCCGATTCTTCCGACAAAACGATCTGAATCAATGTTTGAAACAAGAATCTGAAGTCCTCCGTTAATATCTCCCTGAGGTGCAGGTATTTCATTGATAATTGCATCAAAAAGGGGCTTCATATCTTCTCCCTTTTCATGATAATCCACACTTGCATATCCGTCACGGGCAGAAGCGTATATTACGGGAAACTCAAGCTGGTCTTCATCTGCTCCAAGCTCAATAAACAGATCGAGAACCTCGTCGACCACCTCCTCGGGTCTTGCTCCGGGGCGATCAATTTTATTAAGAACAACAAGCGGTTTTTTTCCAAGGCCAAGAGCCTTTTTTAATACAAATCTTGTCTGAGGCATACAACCCTCAAAGGCATCAACCAAAAGCACAACACCGTCTACCATTTGTAAAATTCGCTCAACCTCGCCGCCGAAATCCGCATGTCCCGGTGTATCGACGATGTTGATTTTTATTCCGTTATACATCACTGATGTAGGCTTTGACAGAATTGTGATTCCTCTTTCTCGTTCAAGATCGTTTGAATCCATCACACGATCCTCAACATTTTCATTTTCCCTGAATGTTCCGCTCTGCTTTAGAAGCTGATCTACAAGAGTAGTTTTTCCGTGGTCAACATGAGCGATGATTGCAATATTTCTTAAATCTTCTCTTATTTCCATCTTTTACCCTCAATTCCATAAGGCTATTCCGCAAAATTGCGTGGAACTATTACGCCGTTGAGACTTTTATTTATTTTCTGCATACATCTGTTATTATATCACCGAGTAAATAAAATTTCAACGAATTTTTGTGATATGATGTAAAATTACGGTTTTACTAATAATAAGTAAATTCTCGGAAGATTTATTGAAATAACGGTATGAATATGTTAGAATAAAGTCGGAAGTGATAATATGAATAATTTTTCTCAGATAGGCTGCGACGCTGTTGCAGGAAAAAAACTTGTATCAAAGAGAATACGGTGGGCTGCAAACGGAGTCGGCTTCTATATGGCATTTTATATCTTTACCTCTTATGTGTTGCAATATATAATACTGGGTATTATAAAAATGTTCGCAGGCTCAGTTTATGCGCAGTATTCATTATTAACAGGCGACTTTTTGTACTATCTGCAAATTTTTGTATCGGTTACCTCGGTTTTGCTGCCGGGACTTGTTTATGTTTTATTCTCAAAGCAAAATCTGTCGGAGCTTGTCCCGATAAAACCGGTTAAGCTGTCAGTTTTGTTCCCAACAGTATTTGCGGGACTTGCGGTAGCAATGATTGCTAATTTTGCCGTTAGCATATTAACAGAAAATCTCTCTGTTTTCGGAATCTCCGATAAATCCAACAGCGATATAATTTCGCAAGGGTTCGATAATCTTTTTCTTGATATTATTGCAACAGCAGTTGTTCCGGCTATTGTTGAGGAATTTGCAATGCGAGGTATATTTATGGGCGCCATGAGAAAATTCGGCGATCCGGTTGCAATCATCACTTCGTCAATTATTTTCAGCCTGTTGCACGGCAATCTGTCGCAGATTCCCTTTACCTTTATTTTAGGTCTTGCCCTCGGATATGTTGTTTGTAAAACTAATTCACTTATTCCGTCAATCCTTATTCATTTTCTGAACAATTTTTATGCTGTTATTTCAGCTGCAGTTATATCAAACGGTAAATCCGAAAGCTTGTCGGGATATATTATTTCAATAATAATCGCACTTTCAATCTGCTTGATTTCACTTGTTTCGCTGATTTATTTGCTTTGCAAAAAGAAAGATTTCTTTAGATTTGACAGAAAAAGCGAGTCTGTTCTTTCAATAAAAGAACAGCTTATTCCCGCAATTATCAATCCGGGAATAATTATTTCTCTTTCTATTTGCATTTACATCACGGTGATTAATTCGGGATTTTCAATATGAGTACTGAGTCGATAAAATATATGGCGGAAGCTGTCAAGCTTGCAAAGGAAGCCTGTCAAGACGGTGAGGTGCCCGTAGGCGCAGTAATCGTAAGGGACGGTAAAATAATAGCAACCGGAAGAAACAGGCGTGAAAAAGAAAAAAACGCCCTGCTGCATGCAGAGATTGACGCAATAAATAATGCCTGTAAAACTCTCGGTGGCTGGCGACTGTGGAATTGCGAAATTTATGTAACTTTAGAGCCATGCCCTATGTGCGCAGGAGCAATTATCAATGCACATATTCCAAATGTATATTTTGGTGCTTATGATTACAAAAACGGTTCTTGCGGTACAGTAACAAACCTCTTTGAAATGCCGTATAGCTTTAAGCCAAGCTGTACGGGAGGAATTATGGAGGAGGAATGTGCTAAGCTGCTTAAAGACTTTTTTAAAAAGCTTAGATAGATGAAAGAAAAGCAGCTTAGTGACTGTCATAAGGCTAACGATTATCTGTAAACAAATTGAGCTAATAAAAAATATCCCCCTGAATCTTGACGCTCTCTTCAAAAGTTTGGCTTTTGGAGGTTGCTCAATTTTCAGGGGGATTAATTTCAATAAATACAAAAAACAAGTATTAGTGACTGTTATTCTAAAGTCGCTTTGTGAATGACAACAGCTGCTTTGACGGAAAGGAAAAAATCGGCAAAGAACAAATAAAAGCAACAGCTATTGCCAATAAAATATATATGGCAGTGGCAAGCGTTCCGCCTGTAACAGATTCAATTTTGGCATACAGATTGAGATATTCCATAAACAACAGAAAAAATTTGTGCCAAAAATAAATCTGTAATGTTTTAGTACCAATATCAGAAACAAAGGTAAGCCTTTTTCGAGGGATCAATGAGATTAGCGAGATTACAAATGCGGCCGAAATCAGATAGCAGGCAATACGGACAAAAATTCCGAAATTGTAATACTGACCCAAAACAGAAAATGAATTTCTTCCCGTAAACATTGGTCTTAGATAAGAATACACATTTGTACAGAAAAATACCGCTATGATTCCAGCAATGAATCCTGCGGAGGCTATCTTTATCCAAAGTCTTGATGTAACCTCAAATATTTTTTCGGGAGTAAGCATATATCCTGCAAGAAAAAACGGAAAGAATACTGTTATTCTCATCAACGCAAGCTCATCACCGAGAAATTTATCGTAGCCTGCCATACATCCGATGAAAACTGCGAGAAAGAAAAACGCCTTTTTATCGCTGTTTCTGAATATCCACACTATTGTGATGAATGCCGCCATTGCTCCCACAAACCACGCAAAGGAATCATACATATCAAGTATTGCAAAATTCGGTTTTTTTCCTAAAATCAATCTGAACAACGACACCATAGCCCTGAGTACTACTCCTAAAAGAAGAAAGTACAATACCTTTTGCTTTGGAAATTTTGTTTCAGCGTTCATTGGCTTTAAAAAGAGTCCGCTTATGAAAACAAACAACGGCATATGAACGGAATAAATTGTTAAGTAAAGGCTCTTTTCTAAGTGATTTCCTGATTTTGAAGTCAGGAAATCTAAGGCATGTCCAATTACCACAAGCAAAATGGCGAAAAATTTTAAATTATCATATAGATAAATTCTGTTTTTATCCGGACTCTGATTTGTTTTGTATGCTGCATTACTCATAGTTTCACCTTATTGCTTTGAAAAAAGGACCTCATAATCGTCATAATATACAGATATGCTTTTTATACTGTTTTCGTCTGAATTAATCCTGAACTCAGACTGTGTGCCGTTATCGAAAACAGCTTTTATTATTTCATTTTCAACAGTATAGGTTCCTGTTCTGCTTCCATCGCTTGCATCACCCGGAGACATCCATAGTGAAAATCTTCCTTCATCGGTAAAACTCAAAGAACCTTGGTATGTTGTATATTCTGTATTATATACCTGTGCAAGCTCAACCTCATCTCCGCTTGAATTCTGAGCCTTAGAAGGCGCCCATGCAGAATTAACGAGTGCATCAGTAAGCTTATTTCCGGAACTGAATATGAAGACTGCGATTATCGTTGCAGTCACTGTAGCAGCAACAGCCGCAAGAGCGACTATAAGTTTTTTTCTGATTATTCTTTTTTTACTGACTGTTTTATTATTTGAAGCATTGCGCTTTTTATTTTTCCCTTTACTCATATCAGCACCGAATTTCTACCTTGAAAAGTAAACATCATAACCGCCGTAATTAACAATAATCTCAGCGGGTTCGCTGTCACTCCAACTCGTTACTGATATTTTCATATTTTTGTCATTGGAGTATGTTGCATACAAAGTATCACCCGAAATAGCATATCCTCCTGAATTTTCAGAGGTAGCCAAAAGATTGTCGGTAAATGTTCCGTTGTCATAGAAAACAAGGGAGCCGCCGCTGTATGATGAACCGAAAACCTCTCTTAACGAGCAATCCTCATTTGTTGAGGTATCAACAGCCTTTGTTGGAGTAAAGCTTGCACTAAAGTATTTTGACTCCTGTCCCTGCTGAGTAGGTACTACGATATTGCTGTCAGAAGGCGGCAAAGTCGCAGCCAGCTCTGAATCTGCCTGAGTTGCAGGGTCAGTCGGAAGCTGAGTTATATCTTCCGTTGCAAAAGCAGAAGAGCCTTCAACGCTTGAAGTAGTTGCAGCTTTGTCTTTATTCTTATCATCTGAGCAACCGCAGCCTGCACTTAGCAGACATACAGAAACAGAGATAACGGAAAGAGAAATGATTAGTATTCCTTTAAATAATTTCCTCATTGAGTTTCAGTTCCTTTCTTGACTGCGTCCTCTTTCATTTTTAGCAGTACACCTCTTTTTATCATTTTTCCGTTAAAATAAATATATTCTTCAGGGTCTGCTTCCTTGTCAATCTTAAAGTTTATGATTGATTGCATATCAAAATTATCAGTTTCGGTTTGATTTGATACACGCTTCTCTCTTTTCTCTTCCATTTTCCTTTCAATATCATCGGTAACCTTGTCCCTGTCAACCATCATAACATACATACGCTTATATACGGCGGAATTTACGATGAAGGATACTATTGACGGAACAAAAACAGCAGCAAGAACAATGGTAGCAATAATAATCGCAACGGGAATAACGCACGATAAAAGAACGGTAAGACAAACTAAGCCGAGAATCAGTAAACCGAATACGGCAAAAAGATTATGCTTAAACTCTCCAAAGGTCATCAAAGCGCTGTTTTTATAAATATATTTCATCCGAATGTCAAAAGTAACGGTCATAGACGGAATATAGAAAAAGGCAAACAAGAAGAAAATCGAGATTAATACTGTGACTATTATACTGAGAATACGAAATGCCATTAAAAATTCAGAATCAAATAATGGGTTTTCGGAAAAATTAAAAGTAAATGAAATGTAGCTTAGAAATGTAGCTGCACTAAGTATTATTCCGTGAACAAGAAATCTAAACCAATTATTTCTTACACCTGACAAAAAATTCTCAAAAACAGAGACGCTCTCCTCTTCCCTAACCATATGTGAGGTAACCTGAACAATCCCGGCATAAAAAGGAAACAAAGGAATCAGAGCAAATATCATTACAAATATCATATTCCAATGAAATAAAACGCTTAGTAAATATAATGCTCCCAGAATAACCGTAAGAGGAACCGCAAATAACAAATTAGTCAGGATTAACTTTGGGAAATTATGAAATAAATTTGAAAAAAAGTTGCTTAACGCAATCGGACTCTTTTCAGCAGCCATTAAAAACCTCCGAATAATGCGCAGCTTTTACTAAAATTCAAAACCTCCTGCAAAAAGAATCCACAGAAGCGTATCAAGAAGCGATGCGCAAAATGTAACAATAAGCACAAACAAAAACTCTGAGCTAAAGGCTTTCAAAACAGAAAACACAGAATAATTCTCAGTAAATTTATCAAAAATAATTTTAAGCATAAGCCTTGACAGCTTCAACGCCGACGACGCTAAAGGTATCAGCGCAAGGCAAAATAAAAAGGTACCGGGCAGCAAAACGAGCAGATAAAAACCAACGCCGGAAAGCTGTTCCGATATAAATAAGTATCCGGCTGTGACGCCGGTTCCGAAGCCTTTTAAAAGGAGCATCATTGGTATAAGTAAAAGTCCCCAGGGTGCAAGTGCCAACAAAAAAACAAAAATTATAAATATAAAATCTGAAGCAAAGCAAGCACAAAATGTACCGATAAAATCCTGAGCCAGTCTTGAGTCAAGATTTGTGGTGAATAAAAAATCCAGTGAAACAAGCGTATTTTTATCAATGGATTGTGCAACGAGAGTGCCTGCAATTAATCCTATAAGTAAAATACCCGTGAGCAGTACCCTGAGTCCGTAGCGCCTGAAAAAATACTTGATATCGGAAATGGATAGGGACTTTATTCGATTGCCCCGTGACACAGACCTCTTAAAAGAAAATACAATACCTTTCACAAATACATCCCTCTCGTTAAACGGTTGTCCTAATAAAACCTATGCAGAGAAAGAAGTAAATATGAAGAAAAATTATTTTCCAAGCTCCTGTGCACGATTTGTGCAGGCATCCATAGCTTGTTGGACTGATGAATAAAACTTCTTGTCTTCAAGCACATTGAGCGCCGCTATGGTAGTGCCGCCCTTTGAGCTTACCTTGTGAATAAGGGTATCCGCACTGTCGCCGCTTTCACGCAGCATAGCTGCCGAGCCTTCAAGCGTAGCACATATCAGATTCATTGCCTTGTTGTAATCTATTCCTTTGCTCTCAGCGTAATCAGCCATTGCTTTGGCAAAAAGATAAATATATGCAGGGCTGCTGCCGTTGACAGCAATAATCTCGTTCATATGCTCCTCGGATATATATTCACATACACCGCTTCCGGCAAACATATTGTAAACAATTTGTTTGTCCTCTTCCGATGTATTCTCAGAGGGACATAGAGCCGAAGCGCCTTTTCCAAGAAGCAAGGGGGTGTTTGGCATTACCCTTACTACAGGGCAATTACATTTCAATCCGCTTTGGACATAACTGATGGATATTCCTGCCGCTATTGAGACAAAGGTTTTGCTCTCTTCAACAAAGCTGCTAAGCTCTTGTAAAACCTCAGAATAATTCTGAGGTTTTACTGCAAGAACAATGATATCACTAAGCTTTGCCACATCAGCTGCTCTGTCACAAACATTAGTACCAATGGCTTTCATTTGCTGACATTTTTCTGAACTGATATCAAAAACATATATATTTTTTGAGTTTTCTGGGTTTTGCGCAATAATACCTTTTATTATTGCAGTTGCCATATTACCGGCACCGATAAATCCGATTTTTTTCATAACAATACCTTCTTAATTAACCTATTGAGAAGCTTGGATAAACAGAACAGGTGAAGGAAAGTCCTTTTTTGTTATACTGACCGTCACGAACATAGTCTGCATGGAAGAACACTTCAGCCTCATCAATTCTCCTGTATAAAAGTCCCCAATAGCAGGAGCCTGCAGCATGGTGATATTGCAGGAAGCTGCTTAAATAATTCTGTTTATTCACCTTATCCAAATCCCTTACAGCCGAGGAACTCGAAAGTGAAACATAAGCCTTATGAACATAACCGACAGTTCCGTCTGAAAGCTTTATCTTGTACCAATTTGTGTTATGTACCTTACCGTCAACAAAAGTGATTTTTGTTTGATAGCTCATATTGGCAAGTATAGCATAGCTTGTGCCCGGACCGCTTCTCAGATTCACACCGCTGTCACTCACATAACCGCTTGCACCGGCACTTACTGTTGCAGCAGAACCGGTATTAAGCAGTACGGACTGCAGGTCTGAATCATTATAGATTGCGCTTGCACCGACATTATAGGCAAAGCATACAAGCGAGTCGAACTGCTGTTGATTAAACTTAATTCCGTTATCAAGCAGGAAGGCATTTGTTTTAGTTGTATATCCGCCTTTATTTACTGTTTGACAAAGATATGCATAAGCCTCGTTCTTTGTGAGGTGATTATAGAACTGCTCGTTGGTGAGGATAACCTTACCGTACCCAAGGGTAGGATCGGATGTAATATAATCCGCAGTGATCTCTGTTAAGAAGCCCTCATAATTTGCTATAAGGTCAATAACCTCGTCGCTTGCTCTTCTTTCAGAACAAACCGTGGTAGTTTTGTCGGTTGAGGCAGTTACAAACACCTCTCCCTCGCCGGCACCGGGCGTAGTAAGGTAGCTGTTAGATGTTTTATATTTTGAGTACGCCTTTACAGTCCACTTTCCCGGTGTGCTGAGTTTATAAGTTCCCGACCAAATATAGGTATTTCCGTCCTTCTCCTTTTTATTTGCTTCTACTGTATACGATGTTGAGCCGTTTGAAACTACAAATCTTACGGCGATTCTGTCGGTGTCAGTTATTGTCTTAAAGGTAACGGTCGAATTCTTCGGTGCAGAGTTAGGAGAAGCATATGTAAATCTGATGTTATCTCTGCCGATTACCTTGATAAGACAGGAAGCAGCACCGCCTGAGGTATAGGCGGTAATTGTAACATAGCCGTTTGACTTGGTATCTACTACTCCGTTATTAACCGTAGCAATAGAAGTATTTGATGATTTCCAGCTGACTGAGCTTGTAGTTGACTTCAGCAATACGGATTTGCCGTTCCTCATATTATTAATAGAAGTCTGGGATATGTTAACATATGAGCCGGACTTAACAGTAATCTTGCAAACAGCAGATTCGGAACCGGACTTTGCTGTAATATTTGCAGTTCCGCTTGCTTTGGCTGTGACTACTCCGTTGGAATCAACCGTAGCCACGGAGGTATTTGAGCTTGTCCATCTCACAGATCTTACACCCTTAGCGGTAATTGCGTAATTATTTCCCACATAAATGGTCTCGCTTTTATCAGAAAGAGTAATTTTTCCCGTTGATGGCTTGGTTGTTTCAACCGGCTTAGTTGTTTCAGTCGGTTTTGTTGTAGGATTAGTGGGAGCTGTTGCATCCGTTGACTTCTTTGAAGCATATTGACTGAAAATGTAACCGGTTTTACCATTATCAAGCTTAATATTATACCACTGTGAATTATAAAGCTTTGTGCTGATGAAAGTAAACTGGGTATTCTTGCTCATTGAAGTAACAACGGCATAATTCATCCCGGCTCCTTTTCTCAGATTTACATTGTCAGCGTTTACATAACCCTTAACAGACGATGTGTCGGATGGAGGTGCTGAGGGACTGTTTGATGTTACCTTAACAAAATCTTTGCGAACATATCCTGTGTATGAGCTTGAAGTAAGCTTGATTTTGTACCATTCGGAGTTATAAAGCTTATTATCAACAAATGTGAACTTGGTATTGATACGCATACAGGTAACTACAGCAGTATTTGTACCTGCCCCTTTTCTCAGATTAACATAATCCGAGCTTATGTAGCCGCCGCTTTGTGTGCCGGTATCGGGATTTGAGGGAACAGAAAGAACAGTAACAAAATCTTTGCGGATATATCCCGTATATAAGCCTGAGGCAAGCTTAATCTTGTACCAGCTTGAGTTATACAGCTTTGCGTCAACAAATGTGAATCTTGTGTTTTTGCGCATACAGGTTAACACCGCAGTATTTGTTCCGGCACCTTTTCTAAGGTTAACATAATCATCATTAACACAGCCTGTTGCTCCCTTTACCGGATTTAAAGATGCGCCGGTCTGCGCAACGGAAATATTTTCTATGTTGCCTTGTGAATCGCTCACCTCTACAGGAACAACTCCGATTTCAGCAGCCACCGCCTGAGGTAGCTTGGCATAAACAAGATAAGATGTTGCAATAATGCCGACAGTCAGGAAGAAGCAACACAGTCTTTGCATTACATTATGCTTCATATAATCACCTATTTCTTTTCTGGTTAAGCGAATATTATACCGAAAAACTCTCGGTTTCAGTCAAAAATCCGAGACACTAATCGCTGATTTGTTCTTCGTTAATCAAACTTCTAAAATTTTGTTGTTACAGCTTTTACAGATATATTATAACATAATTTGCGCATTTTTTCAAATCAATTATTGTTTTTTAAACAGTTTTGAGTGTATGCGTACTACATAATTTCCGACAAAAACAGTAGTAGCAAAGTCATAAATTATAAAAAAGATGTTGCCGATAATTAAGAAAACATACGGAAGATATACTCCGAAAATTTCAAATTCCTTAAGTGGGATTGACAAAAGCAGAGTAGCTATAAAAAACGAGGAGATTGCCGCAATATTAAAGACGCAAAGCTTAATCAGATACTGTAAAAATCTGTTTTTAAGCTTTTTTTCCAAAATTGCCTTTAGAATGGGATAATATCCGAAAAGCGCAACAAAATACAGTGCAGCTTCTTTATCAGCAGATAAAAATGCAGATATTAACGAAACAACCGCAAATTCACCTAATGCCCATTTCCAACCGTATTCAATTACAACTGCAACGCTCAATATTCCTGCAAAGCAAGGTAAAGCATATGTTCCCACAGGAATAACCGAAGAAAAAAACATCAAAACCACAGCGAGTGCAGAAATAACAGAGCAAAAAGCTAAACGGAAAACGGGTTTTTCTACATAACTTTTCATATTAACAACCCAT
>CALYYZ010000021.1 GCA_945607165.1 uncultured Ruminococcus sp.
AGGAAACAACTGTTGAACCGGTAACTGAAGCACCCACTATGCCTGAATTCCCTGCATTAACTGTAAATGCTACATCCAACTTCTTCCCCAAGGCTCAGGCTGATTACATTGAATCAACCAATGAAGTTGTAGTAACATATTGGCTTAATTCACCCAAACAGGTACTTGACATGCAGTGGTATATGTCATATGATTCCGATATTCTTTCAATTTCCGATAAGAATACACACGAATCAATTTGTCCGACTATTGCAGGCTCGTCAATAGTAAACCTTAGTCTTAAGAACAAGATTAAGTGTAATGCTTCAAACCTTTATCTGTTTGATTTTACCGGAGAAAAAACTACATTTGCTCAGGTAATTTTTGATGTTAAGGATCTGTCAGGAAAAATGCCTGCTGAAACCACTGTAGATCTTACTGTAGAGGTTCTCAGAACTTCTGAGATTAATCCTGAAACACTGAGATCCGACACAGAAAAGGAGCTTAAGGTTGTAAATATCAACGGTGCTGTTGATGAGATTCCTTTCACAATTAATAAGGGTACAGATCTTACTCCTTCATCATACATTAAGCCCACAGAAGCTCCTACAGAGGCTCCTACAGAGGCTCCCACAGAAGCTCCTACTGAAGCTCCCACAGAAGCTCCTACAGAAGAGCCTACTGAAGCTCCTACTGAGTCAACAACAGGTATTCCGGCAGTGGATCCCACAGAGGCTCCTACAGTAGCTCCTCCGATAGAAACTACAGAGCCGACAACAGCACCCCCTGTGGAAGAGAAAGTTTATAAGATTGTTCTCTAAGGAACAAATACCTATGAGGTTGTAGCTGAAGCTATCGATACTGCCGATAAAGATGCCTGGGTCGGAGCAGTATTTGAGAATGTTGAACCCGGTAACTACAATGTTTCTATTTATTTCCCCGAACCGGCTGATGACGGAGCTAAGGGCTTTGATATTTCAGATGCTCTTACGGTTTCCGAGTTATCAACTGTTGAAGTGCTTTTTGATACAGCTACAAGAGATTATCAGATTGGCGTAACACCAAAGAAGTCATCTCAGAGTGTAACATCTGTTCCGGAAACTGAGGCTCCTGCAACAGGAGATAATCCTTCTACTAATGATGTTCCTGATACTCCCATTCAGACAGGAAACGCTTCATTTGCAATAATTATTCTTGCTATACTCATTGCTTCATCAGCAATTATGCTTGTGCTTCGCAAGAGAGAGCTTGACTGATAAAAAACTGCAAAAATGCTGAAACGGCTGACCAATCCGGTCAGCCGTTTATTTTACCTATAGGACATTTCTCGAATAAGTTCGCAAAGAGGTTTTTTATGAATATCAACCTGTAAGCTCGTCTTTCTAAAAAGCAGATAATCTTTGCGGTAGAAATTCCGCAATACTGCGTTGCCGTTCTTGCAGAAATTATCCTCGCAAATATAAGTCAACTTTCTATCAGGAATTAGATTATACAATAAACACAATATTTATCAGAATACTGAACTATATTACAAAACCGCCGTTTACACCAAGAATTTGCCCGGTAATATATTTTGCCTTATTACTGCACAAAAAAACAGCTGAATCTGCAATATCCTTTGGTGTACCGAGCATATTCAGAGCAGTTTCTGATTTTAATTCTTCAATAGTTGTGCTGTCGAACGACTTAATCATATCAGTCATAACTACCCCGGGGCATATGCAGTTTACCCTTATTCCGCTAAGTCCGACCTCTTTTGCAAGAGCCTTTGTCAATCCGATGATCCCTGCCTTAGCTGCGCTGTAATGCACTTCGCAAGATGCTCCAACCTGTCCCCACATGGAGCTGATATTAAGTATAACGCCGCTGTGATTTTTTAGCATATATCTTTTAAGAACCTCTTTTGAGCAGTAAAATGCTCCGTCAAGGTTTATGCCTATCATTTTTTTCCATTCATCATCTGTGATGTCGGTAAAAAGCTTTTGCTGTGCGATACCTGCATTATTTACAAGAATTTCAATTTCGCCCAGGCTTTTTTCGGTTTTGTCAAACATTTCTGATACGGACTTACTGTCGCTGATATCTGCATATACTGCGATTGACTTGACCCCGTAGCTGTTTTCTATTATTTCAGCAAGTTTTTCCGCTTTTGTATTAGACTTATTATAATTAATTGCAACACAATGGCCTGCCTGAGCAAAGGCTACGCAAAGCGCAGATCCAATTCCTCCGGAGCCTCCTGTAATCAAAACATTACTCATATTATCGCCCTTTCATATATTTCTACTGAAATTATATCATTTTTTTATGGGATAATAAATACCGTACAAAAAGGGGCTGTGCTTAATTCTTTCGATTTTCTGCAGCCCCTTTATCTTATTATTATTTTTTCTTAAATCCGTCTTTCAGGCTTACGCTTCTGTTGAACACAAGATTCTCCTGTGAGCTGTCTTTGTTGTCAACACAGAAGTAACCTATTCTCATAAATTGAAAGCTTTCAGGTGCTTTTGCGTTTGCAAGATTTTTTTCTGCCTTACAGCCTGTTACAATCTCAAGTGAGTTAGGGTTTATATAATCAATAAAGTTTTTGTCGCCTGTGTCCGGATCAGGAACTGTAAACAGATTGTCATACAGCCTTACTTCAGCATCAACGCAGCTTTTGGCGTCAACCCAGTGGATAGTACCTCTAACCTTTCTGCCGTCGGGAGTGTTGCCCCCTCTTGTTTCGGGATCGTATTCTGCATAAACCTCAACAATATTGCCGTTATCATCCTTTTTGCAGCCTGTGCATCTTACAATGTAAGCGGATTTCAGTCTGACTTCGTTGCCCGGATATAATCTCTGATACTTTTTAATCGGCTCCTCCATAAAGTCCTCGGCTTCAATCCAACATTCTCTGGAAAATGTTATGATTCTTGTGCCGTCAGACTCACAGTTAGGATTGTTTTCAATTTCAAATTCCTCGGTTTTATCCTCTGGGTAATTTGTTATGACAAGCTTAATGGGGTGTATAACGCACATCGCTCTTTTTGCTGTCATATTCAGATCGTCACGCAGACAATGCTCTAAAAAGCTGTACTCAACTATAGAATTTACCTTTGAAACACCAATCTGTTCAATGAAACTGCGAATTGAACGAGGAGTGTAGCCCCTTCTGCGAAGTCCGCAAAGAGTAGGCATTCTCGGGTCGTCCCAGCCGCTTACATAGCCGTCCTCAACAAGAGTTCTGAGCTTACGCTTTGACATAACCGTGTTGTTGATTCCGAGTCTTGCAAATTCAATCTGGCGGGGTTTGCAGGGAACAGAGGTATTATTTATTACCCAATCGTATAAGGGACGGTGAGCCTCAAACTCAAGAGAGCAAAGGCTGTGGGTGATTCCCTCCATTGCGTCCTCAATGGGATGCGCAAAATCATACATCGGATATATACACCACTTGTCGCCTGTGCGGTGGTGGGTGAGACGGTTAATTCTGTAAATAACGGGATCTCGCATATTAAAGTTGCCCGAAGCAAGATCAATTTTTGCTCTCAAGGTCATTTTGCCGTCCTCAAACTCGCCGTTTTTCATTCTTTCAAACAAATCAAGGCTTTCCTCAATCGGACGGTCTCGATAAGGACTTTTTGCCGGTGTTTTAATATCGCCCCTGTACTCTCTTACAAGCTCAGGCGTCAGCTCACAGACATAGGCAAGTCCTTTTTTAATAAGCTCAACTGCAAAGCCGTACATATCATCAAAGTACTGTGAAGCGTAATAAAACCTGTCATCCCAGTCAAAGCCCAGCCACTTTATATCCTCCTTAATGGCGTCAACATACTCAACATCCTCTTTTGTGGGGTTGGTGTCGTCCATTCTCAGGTTGCACATACCTTTGAACTTCTCAGCCGTACCGAAGTCAATGCAAATAGCCTTAGCGTGGCCTATGTGCAAATATCCGTTAGGCTCGGGAGGAAAGCGGGTGTGAACAGTTTTACCCTCAAACATACCGTCTTTTGCAATATCCTCTTTAATAAAATCGTGTATAAAGTTGCTCAGCATTGCATCGCTTACTTCAGGATTTGCAATGCCTGTTGTCTTTTCAATTTCTGCCATAAAAACTGCCTCCTGCAAATTTGTTTATCCGAGAATTTCAAGACCCTTTTCGAGTCTTGACAGTGCTTCTTCTCTGCCCAAAATATCCAGAATTTCAATTGCTCCTCCGGGAGTAACGGTTTTTCCTGCTGCAGCAATACGAACAGGCCACATTACCGTGCCGTTTTTAAGCTCTCTTTCAACAGCCATATTAATCAGGCAATCATGCAAAGCCTCGGCTGACCATTCCGGAAGAGCCTTGAGTCTTTCGTAGGCTTCTCTTAGTACAACGGGTGCGTTTTCAAGATTGGTTTTACTCTTCTTATTTACAAACAATTCCTTGTCGTATTCCGGCAGTTGTGCAAAAAAGTCAATCATTTCGGGAATTTGAGTAAGCTGAGTGGTTCTCTTTTGCAGAATCTCGGCAAGTTTACCATAGGGCATTTCTCTGTCACCGAATACTTTTTTGTAATAGGGCATTGCGGCATTGGTAAATTCTTCGGCAGTCATGGCTTTAATATATTCGCCATTGAACCACGAAAGCTTGTCATAGTCAAAAACCGAAGGTGACTTGCTTATTCCACCGATATCAAATGCCTTTTCAAGCTCTGCAAGGGTGAAAATTTCTTTATTATCCTTAGGACACCAGCCCAAAAGTGCAATGTAATTAATTATAGCCTGCGGTAAATAACCGTCTTTAATCAAGTCGTAAAAGCCTGTAGCACCATGCCTTTTAGACAGCTTTGAAATATTGCCGTCTTTATCCTTGCCCATAATCAGAGGAAGGTGAATATAGGTGGGAATTTCCCAACCGAAGGCCTCGTAAAGCAGGTTGTATTTCGGGGTAGAGCTTAGGTATTCGCATCCTCGCACAACATGGGTAATTCCCATAGTGTGGTCATCAATTACATTTGCGAAATTATAGGTAGGATAACCGTCGGTTTTAATCAAAATCTGATCCTGAAGCTCAGTGTTTTCAACCGTTATTTCACCGAAAACAGCGTCAGTGAATGTTGTACTGCCCTCAATAGGCATCTTCTGGCGGATAACATAGGGTACACCCTCGGCCAGAAGTCTGTCAATCTCCTCCTGAGGAATATTGCGGCAATGCCTGTCATAGCCCCCGCCAATGCTGTCGCCTTGAAGCTGCTCCAGCCTTTCCTTTGTGCAGAAACAGCGGTAAGCCTTACCTTCCTTAATCAGCTGTTCAGCATAAGGAAGATACATACCTTTTCGCTCAGATTGAACATAAGGACCGTAATTTCCGCCAATATCGGGGCCCTCATCGTGCTTGAGTCCCGCCAAAGCCATTGTATCATAAATCACATCAACAGCGCCATCAACGAGCCTTTCACGATCTGTATCCTCAATTCTCAATACAAATTTTCCGCCCTGTGATTTTGCTACAAGATATTCATATAGAGCTGTTCTTAAATTGCCCACATGCATAAATCCCGTAGGACTTGGTGCGTATCTTGTACGAACAGTATTGTCAGCCATCCGCAATCCCTCCGAATAATAAATAATATAATAATAAAGTATACCATATACTTCAAAATATTTCAATTATTTTACACAGCATTGTGATTGCAACATATATCTTGTAATATAGTGACCACAAGCCAACAGTTAAAGCAGATACAAAGCAGATACACCAAAAAGCGGCAAGCCTGAGCCTGCCGCCGAAAAAATCTATTTCAGGGTTTACCCCAACCATTGACGAAAAATCTCAATTAAATTACCTTTGAAAATGTTATAACGGTTGTTTCGCTGCTGTAGTTAAGCGATAGTGTTAGCGTACCGTTATCATAGCTTAGCTTATGCTTTTCGCCGTTAATTTCAATATCAACCGAGGTACCGCTAAAGGTGAAATCACAGTCATCGGAAATTCCTGCGAGCGTTGCACTGCATTTTCCGTTTTCTGAGAAGTTTATCTCAAACTGCTTTTCATCAGTTTCAATGTCGCTGTATTTCAAGGTTTCTCCGTTAATAGTTATAGTAGTAGGAACCCATTTACCTGCAATCTCAGCATTATTATTATTGGAGCAAGCCGAAATAACAAAAATGACGCAAGTTATGCACAGAACAGAAAAAAACCTTTTAAACATACACCGATACCATCCTCATCCGAATAAAACTATTTTACAATAGACATAATAATTTTGTCAATAAAAATATGGTTATCACTTTTGGAAAATTAAAATGAACAATTCTGAGTTTTCGGTTTTTAGTTTCGAGTTAAAATGAATGAAAAAGTCTTTACAGTTTCATCTCTGCACAGAAAAACTTGAGTTTTGTCAAATTGCAGCAGTCAAATTGCAGGAAAAAGAGTGCAAATAATTCAAAAATATGTACTCATTGATATAAATATTTTTTAAGCCCTATTTTTTTGCAATATTTACAAATTATAGTTGCATTTTTGCTTGAAAATTTTTCTTCCAGATGTTATAATGCACTTGTATCTGAAAATGTGATACTGTAAGCTGTAACAGGCTAAGTAGAAGTTAATAAAAAAGGAGTAGATTTTATGTCAACAAAAGCTTATTACCCCTTAAACGAAATCGGAAAGGGCAAGCCCGGTTTTTCAAAAACCAGAGCTATTATCGAAGGTGCATTTTACGGCAACAATGTTGTGCCCGTAAACACACTTAAGGAAGCTTACAACCTTGCAAAGAACTCACCCGGTACTATCGTAACAGATATGCCCGTTTACAGAGGTGAAGAGTTCGGTCTTGACGCAGACGCAAAGGTTCTTCTTTTTAACGACGGAGCTATCACAGGCCGTTATGCTGCTGCCCGCCGCATTGCAGGTGAGCCCGGTGTTGACTGTGAGGCACTCGACAAGGTTGCAATGGACGCTGTTTACAGTGCTCGCTATAAGAAAATGTATCACGCCACCTGCTATGCCGGTCTTGATCCTGAATTTATGGTTAAGGTTCACCTTCTTATTCCCGAGGGTGAAGAGAACATTATGTACTCTTGGATGCTCAACTTCCAGTATATGAGTGATGAGTATGTAAAAATGTATAAGGAATCAAAGCCCGTAGGCGACGGCAAAGAGCCTGATATTTACATTTTCTCTGATCCTCAGTGGACTCCTGTTGAGAATCCCGGAGTAAGCTTTGATTGTTTGAGCGATCCCGCAAAGAAAACACTTTGCTACTTTAACACAGAGACCAACTGCGCTTGTATCCTCGGTATGAGATATTTCGGTGAGCACAAAAAGGGTACTCTTACCATGGTATGGGCTATTGCTAACCGCAACGGCTACGCTTCCTGCCACGGCGGACAGAAGGAATATCTCCTTTCCGACGGCAGAAGATATGTTGCCTCCGTTTACGGTCTTTCAGGTTCAGGTAAGTCAACCCTTACCCACGCTAAGCACGGCGGAAAGTATGAAATCAAGGTTCTCCACGATGACGCTTTCATCATCAATACAGATACCTGTGCTTCAATCGCTATTGAGCCAACATATTTTGATAAAACCGCTGACTATCCCACAGGCTGCGAGGATAATAAGTACCTTCTTACTGCTCAGAACTGCTCTGCAACCCTTGATGAGGACGGAAAGGTTCAGCTCGTAACAGAGGACATCAGAAACGGCAACGGTCGTGCAATCAAGTCAAAGCTTTGGTCACCCAACCGTGTTGACAAGATCTCAGAGCCGGTTAACGCTATTTTCTGGATTATGAAGGATCCTACAATTCCTCCTGTTGTAAAGCTTAAGGGTGCTTCACTCGCTTCCGTAATGGGCGCTACACTTGCTACAAAGAGATCTTCCGCAGAAAGACTTGCTCCTGGCGTTGATCCCAACAAGCTCGTTGTTGTTCCTTATGCTAACCCCTTCAGAACCTATCCTCTTGCAAACGACTACTCAAAGTTCAAAAAGCTTGTTGAGGAAAAGAATGTTGACTGCTACATTGTAAACACAGGCGACTTTATGGGCAAGAAGGTACAGCCCAAGGATACACTTGGTATTTTAGAGGCTATAGTTGAGGGCACAGCTCAGTTCAAGAAGTGGGGTCCCTTCTCCGATATTGAGATAATGGATTGGGAAGGCTTTGTTCCCGATATGAACGACGCAGAATATGTTTCACAGCTCAAGGCTCGTATGAATGACCGTGTAAACGAAATCAAGGCATTTGCAGTTGAAAAGGACGGCTATGACAAGCTTCCCGATGACGCTCTTGAGGCTATCCAAAAGGTAGTTGACGAGCTTAACTAAGCATTGCTTACAAATATTTGCATAAATGCAGGCTTCCGTGTGGGAGCCTGTTTTTTGCCTTATTATGATAAACTATATTGGATTTGTGAATATAATCTGCCGGTCGATACTGTGCGAAAAGGAAACGCTAAGCCGGAACAGGACTGTTGATTATTTACAGAACATCCAAATCTTGAAAAATGAAGCAAATCAGTTGAAAATAATAGGATAAAATGATATAATTAACCGTATAGTGGAAAAATATATGTTTTTTTGAAAAGGAGAGCCTAAAATGGCAATAAAAGTAAAGCTGCTTGCTCACACGCCTAATCCTGAGCAGACTGTTGCAATGGCTGCAAAGCTGTGTTATTCTCCGTCGGGTATAGATGATATCCGTGACGGCTTGACAGAAGAAAAAACAGCCTCGTTTATTAATATGCTTACCGACCTCGGTCACGCAAGTCCGACAGAGCATGCCTCGTTTACCTTCGGAATAGAGGGGATTTCCAGAGCCTGTTCTCATCAGCTTGTGCGCCACCGTATTGCGTCCTACAGCCAGCAGTCCCAGAGATATGTTGACGGCACGAGCTTTGAGTTTGTTACTCCGCCTGAAATAAAAAACAACGAAAAAGCACTTGAAATATATGAAAAAATACTTTCAGAACAGGCAAAGGCATACCGTGAGATCCGTGACGCTCTCCTTGCCGGTTATATCAGAGATTTTTGCGGAAATGATAATGATATAAGTGATGAGGAGCTTTTGAAAAGCTTTAAGTCTGAGAATAAGGCTAAGTATTCTTCTTTTGAAAAAAAAGCAAATGAAGATGCACGGTTTATTCTTCCGAATGCGTCGACCACAAAGATAGTATGTACCTTTAATGCCCGCAGTCTGCACAATTTTTTTGCACACCGCTGCTGTAACCGGGCACAGTGGGAAATCCGTGAGGTTGCCGAGCAAATGCTTCTGCAATGCCTTGAGGTTGCCCCTAATCTCTTTAAGAACTGCGGTCCGTCCTGTCTTTTCGGACCGTGTCCCGAGGGAAAAATGTGCTGCTCAAAGCAGGCTGAGGTGCGCAAAAAGTACGGCAGAGAATAATTTTTGATTTATACGGTGAGAGGTGCATTATGAAAAGCAAGATTATTGTAATAGAAGGTCTTGACGGCAGCGGAAAGGCTACCCAGACCAAGATTCTTGCCGACAGGCTCAGTGATAGGGGCTTGCCCGTCAAAAGGCTTGAGTTTCCCAATTACGAAAGTCCAAGCTCCGCACTCGTAAAAATGTATCTGAACGGAGACTTCGGCTCAAAGCCTCAGGATGTAAACGCTTATGCGGCGTCAGCCTTCTATGCGGTTGACAGAGTCGCAGGCTTTTTAGGCGATTGGAAAAAGGACTATGAAAGCGGTACAATTTTGCTCAGTGACCGTTACGCCACCTCAAATGTAATATATCAAATGTCAAAGCTTGCGGAAAGCGAGCGTGACTCCTTCATTTTATGGCAGGAGGATTTTGAATACGGCAAGCTCGGTCTGCCGAAGGCCGATGCGGTGATTTATCTTGATGTTGACCCTGATGTTTCTCAGAAGCTTATGCAAAAGCGCTACAAGGGCGACAATTCAAAAATGGATCTCCACGAAAAAAATATGAAATTCTTACTTGATTGCAGAAAAAGTGCTCTTTATGCCGCTGAAAGATGCGGGTGGATAATTATTGACTGCTGTGAAAACGGAGAAATTAAACCTATCGAAAGGATTGCCGGAGAGATCGAAAAAATCGTTTCCGAAATATTATGCTGAATTTTAAACTAATTGAGAAGAAGCAAGTTAATGAACTTAAAGCCTATTATGACTACTCAACCGCTTTGGGATGTGATCTTAATTTAGTCAACGCTTTTTTATGGAGATATGAATACAATATTAAGTTTTCGGTTGTTGACGAAACCTTGATAAAAGCGTATTTTAACGATGACGGTTCGGTGTGGGGATACTGTATGCCGACAGGCAAAAACATAGAGTACGCTCTTCAAAAAATCTTTGAAGATGCGTCCGACAGAGGTAAAGCTCCGAATATTGTAATGCTTACAAATGAGTCGAGAAAAACTCTTGAACAGATTTATCCCGGAAAATTTGACTTTGTTCGTTCTCCCGAAAATCAGGATTACATTTATCTTTCCGAAGAGCTTATCACCCTGCCGGGCAAAAAATTCCACGCAAAGCGAAATCATATTTCAAGGTTTTTCAGAACCTACTCCGATGTTTCTTTCACTCCCATTACCGACTCAAATAAAGAGGACGCTCTTGAGGTTTCAAGATTATGGTGCAGTGAAAACGGTGTTGACTGTAAAGAAGGCAGCGAGCACTGTGCTTTGGAAGAGGCTCTTGATAATATGGATTATCTAAAAATGCGCGGAGCAGTCCTTTATGTTGAAAAAAATCCTGTTGCAATGGCTCTCGGCAGTGAAATTTCCTCTGAGGTCTTTGATATAAATTTTGAAAAAGCTGTCAGAGCGTATGACGGGGTATATTCAGTCATTTGCAATGAATTTGCTAAAACACTTTCTGATTATAAGTATATAAACAGGGAAGAGGATATGGGAATCGAAGGCTTGAGAAAATCAAAGCTTTCCTATAACCCCGTAATTATCCTCGACCGATACAATGCGTCTGTGAAAAAATGAGTATTACTGTTAAAACCGTTTCTGTATCCGACAGCAAAAGTATTATTCAGCTGAAATCCCTTTGGATTGAGGCTTTCGGCGACAACGAAAATGCAACAGAAGCTTTTTTTGAAAGGGTATTTTACTGCGCCGATGTGTTTGCCGCCTTTGACGGCAGTACTGTTGCTTCTGCTCTTTACCTGTTAAGAACGGAGCTTAACGGCAAAAAGGCTTATTATCTTTGCGGTGCCGCAACTCTGAAAAAGTATAGAAAAAGAGGTATAATGTCTTGCCTTATTGAGTATGCTCTTTCAGCGGCTAAGGAAAAAGGATATGAATACTTGCTCTTGCTCCCTGCCGATGAGAGTCTGTATTCCTATTATGCCCGTTTCGGTTTTAAAAGAAAATGCAGGGCGGCAAAAATTATGCTTTCACGGCAGGAGCTTCTTGATATTTCCAATGGGAAGGGCAAAGAACATTTGCTTGCGATGATGCGAGATTTTATTAACGGACAGGATTCATTAATCTATGATAACAAAGCAGTCAGTCTTGCGGCTGCATATTACCGTGAGTTCGGAACCTGTGTGGTGTCAAACGAAGACTCTCTTGCGTTTTTTGAGGAAAACGGTGAGGTTTGCAGTGTGATTTTCTTTAAGTGCAGAGATTTCGCAAAGCTTTCTTTACTGTTGCTTAATCACAGTCAATGCAATAGCTTTGAATTTGTAATACCTGGAAATAGAAAAATCGGCGGATCAAATGTATTTGAATACGGAATGATTAAACCGCTTAATAATAAAACACCGCTTCCCGATAACAGCTTTATCGGGCTGACCTTTGAATAAAGCAATTTGAAAGGAAAATAATATGTTCTATTTATTTTTAGCAGAGGGCTTTGAAGAAACCGAGGCGCTCGCAGCGCTTGATGTAATGCGTCGTGCAGGACTAAAGGTGCTTACAGTAGGGGTTACGGGAGACAGGATAACAAGCTCTCACGGAGTTTGCGTAATTCCCGATATTTTAATAAGTGAAGTCAAGTTAGAAGAAGCCGAGGGTGTTGTTCTTCCGGGCGGAATGCCGGGAACGCTCAATTTAGAGGCTGACGCAGATGTTATACGAAGTGTAAAATATTGTTATGAAAACGGAAAAATTGTAGCCGCTATCTGCGCTGCTCCGTCTATTTTAGGTCATCTCGGTATGTTAAACGGCAAAAATGCTACCTGTTTCCCCGGCTTTGAGGAGGAACTGTACGGTGCGAATGTTACCACTGCTCACACCGAGACAGACGGTAATATTATTACTGCAAAGGGTGCGGGCTGTGCAATAGAGTTTGGACACGCAATCGTCTCTCTTGCTTTATCAAAGCAGCTGGCTGACAAGGTTATCGGTGATATGCAATGCCTTTGATTAATAAAAGACAGCGAAAAAGCGAGTTGAGAAGCAAACACAAAAAGTTAAGGCAGAGCTGTCCTCAAAAAATCAAGTACGAGCTTGACGACAGGCTGACCGAAGCTTTCCTCAGCTCGGAGGAATACAAAAACTGCACAACGCTTTTTGCGTATCATTCAATGCCCATTGAAGTTGATACATCAAAAATAATTCAAACTGCTCTGAAAGACGGCAAAAAGGTAGCTCTCCCAAGATGCAATAATCGAAGCGGTGATATGAGCTTTTACTATATCAGCTCGCTTCAAGACCTTAAGCAAGGCTTTTTCTCTCTTTTTGAACCCGATACGGATATCTGCGAGAGGGTTGAGGATATTTCTCAGGGACTGTGTATTGTGCCGGGACTGTGTTATGACTATGAGGGCTACAGAATAGGCTTCGGAAAAGGCTACTACGACAGATTCCTTGATGCCTTTAAGGGTATTACGGTCGGCCTGTGTTATTCACGAAATATCGAAAAAAGCCTGCCAAGAGGAGAGTTTGATGTTCATGTGGATATCCTTATTACAGAAAAATTTTTGAGCCGCATTAATAAAGACTATATCAGATCGGAAGGATGATTTTATGACACCCGGAAATAACGATAATAATACGGATTTTGAGTTGCAGCGCAGGCGCAAGGCGGATAATTTTCATCTAAATATTCAGGATGATTTTGTCGCTTCTTCTGAAAGGCAAAACAGCTTTGATGAGCTGAATTCCTACAGCGGTCAGGATGTGAAGGAACAGATTGCAAGAAATTCCAAAAAGTCTCTCAAAAGAAAGAAAAGGGAAGAAAAAAGGGAGATAAAGGAAAAGAACAAGCACAACCGCAGCGTTTTTCGCCGTATGTGGCTTGTGTCGGTGCTAATCATAGGAATAATGTTTGCTTCCTTTGCTGTAACGGGAATGAACGATTTGCTGGCTGTTTACAGAACGGATCCTTCAACGGTGGTTGTTGATATCCCTGAGAATCCCAATCTGAATATGGTTGCTGACATTCTTACGGATAAGGGTGTTATCAGCGAACCCGGATATTTCAAAATGTTTGCAAATATGAAGAAAGCCGGCGACAGCTTTACTCAGGGTACATATGAAATGAGAAAAAATATGGACTATGAGGCAATAATAAATTATCTGCTTAGTACAAATAACCGTACAGATACCGTAACGGTTATGATTACAGAGGGACAAAATGTTCCTGAAATAGCCGAAACCCTTAAAAAGAACGGTGTGCTGAGCAATACCGATGAATTCTTAAAGCTGTGCAATTCAACTGATTTTGACGAAGATTTCAGCTTCCTGAAGGATATTAAGAACGGTAAAAACAGATACTATAAGCTTGAGGGTTATCTGTATCCCGATACCTACGAATTTTATAAAAATCAGGATGCAAAGAGTGCAATATATCGTTTCCTTAATAACTATGAAACTAAAATGAACGAGAAACAGAAGTTTAACGGATATGAGAAGCTTTATACTGTTGAAAAAATGATTGAGCAAAGCGAAACCGAGTACAGCCTTGATGAGATAATGAATATTGCGTCAATAATTCAGGCAGAAGCTGCTAATGTTGAAGATATGTATAACATATCTTCAGTTATCCACAACCGTCTTTCAGCTGATGCAGATATGGGTGTTTTGAATCTCGGACTGGATTCGACAAAGTACTATCCATACAGAAGTGCCGAAAAAGTTCCCGCAGGCAAGGGCGGCAAGGACTATTCAAGCAAATATGATACATACAAGGTTCAGGGCTTACCGGACGGTCCCATATGTAACCCCGGAATGGAGGCTATCAAGGCGGCGCTTACCCCGAACAGTACAAGCTATTACTATTTCTGCCACGACAAAGACGGACAAGCCTACTACGCTTCAACAATCTATGAACATAACGCAAACTTGGAGTATATCAAATGATAAAAAAACCTGAGATACTTTCGCCTGCAGGTGATATGGAATGTCTTGGTTCTGCGCTTAATTTCGGTGCAGATGCGGTGTTCCTTGCAGGGAAAATGTTCGGAATGAGATCAGCTTCAAAGAATTTTGATTTTGAACAACTCAAATCAGCCTGCAAGCTTGCTCATTCACTAAATAAGAAAATATACCTCACCTGCAACATTCTTCCCAGAAATAAGGAGATAGAGCTTTTGCCGGAGTTTTTGTCAAATGCTCAGAGCGCAGGTGTTGACGCTTTTATTATTGCAGACCTCGGTGTTATGGAGCTTGCAAAAAAATATGCTCCGGATGTTGCTTTGCATATTTCTACACAGGCAGGCGTCACAAATTACGCAAGTGCCCTTGCTCTTTACAATCTCGGTGCTTCCAGGGTGGTACTCGCAAGGGAAATTCCGCTTGACGAGATTGCTCAGATGCGAGCAAAGCTTCCCCCGGATCTTGAGATAGAATGTTTTGTCCACGGCGCAATGTGCGTGTCGTTTTCAGGCAGATGCTTGATTTCAAGCTATCTCACAGGAAGAGACGCCAATCACGGAGACT
>CALYYZ010000022.1 GCA_945607165.1 uncultured Ruminococcus sp.
AAAACCAAAACATACTTATGTATAACCGCAGAATCACAATGAGAGGCAGAACGGTTATTGCCGCTGTAGCGGAAAAGGTAGTCTAAAGGAGTATTTATGATTGTTTTAGCTTCGGCATCACCACGAAGAAAAGAACTATTGCAGCTGATTACCGATGAATTTGAAGTTATACCCTCCAATTTTGACGAGAGTGTATCAAAGGAGATTTCGGTTGAAGCAATACCGCAATATCTTGCAGAAATGAAGGCAGACGATATTCACAAAGCGCATTTCGATGATGTTGTCATCGGGTGCGACACAGGAGTATTTGTTGACGGCACCATGCTCGGCAAGCCTTCTTCTAAAAAAAATGCCTTTGAAATGCTAAGAGCCCTGTCGGGAAGAACTCACAAGGTAATTACAGGCTGTGCAATACTATATAAAAGCAAAAAGATATCCTTCTCCTGCACTACAGAGGTAAGCTTTTATGAGCTTGAGGACAGGGAAATATCTGATTACATCGAAACAGGCGAACCCATGGATAAGGCAGGAGCTTACGGCATCCAGGGCAAGGGGTCGCTTCTTGTTAAAGGTATTGACGGAGATTTCTTTAATGTTGTCGGACTTCCTGTTTCAGAGCTTTCAAGACAACTCAAAAAAATATATTGATATTCTCAGTAAGAATTCGTTTACTACTGAGCGAGCAAACAAGCTCTTTTATTTGATAGTATCATAGAATATTAATTGTTTGTATTACTTACTAAAACTAAACAGTTTGATGTAATTTCCTATCAAGAAAAAACAACAATCAGCATTACTGCCGATTGTTGTTTTTTTGTATATTCTTTAAATACTCAAGAATTATTTTCTTGCGTCCTTGAGAACCTTTCTCATATACTTTGCAATATCTGTGTTATCAATAAGTTCCTCTTTGCACAAGCCGGCTGACTGTGCTCCGCTTGCCATCAGCGCAACATCTGAGTTTGTATGCTTTCCGTCTGAGGTAAAGCAGGAATCGTTTACATCATCGGGCTTTGCGTTATCGGGAATTTTCACTCCTCCGGTTTCGTGGTCAGCAGTCACAATCACAAGCGTACCCGGGTGTTTTTCAGCCCACTGCAATGCGTAATCGACAGCCTGGTCAAAGCCCTGCATTTGTTCCAATGTGGAAGCCATATTGGACTTATGCTCGTAGGTATCAATGTTGCTGCCCTCTACCATAAGGAAAAATCCTTTGTCATTTTCAAGCAGGTCAAGCGCTTTTGCTGTCATTGTATTAAGCATGGGTGACATTGAAGCCGAGCCCATATTGTCATAGGCAAACAGTCCCAAGAGCTTTTCGTCAGCCTTATCATAGGAAGCAAGCTCTTCAGGGGTCGTAATATAATTATAATTTTGTGCTTTAACTGCCTTTTCGTTCTTTGGATAGCCCTTTATGTACTGAGAGCCGCCGCCCAGCATAACATCGACTCCGGAATTTATCATCTCTCGCAGAATCTGCATATAATTATCTCTGGAGGTGTTGTGAGCTACCATTCCGGCAGGGGTTGCATGGCTCATAACCTGACGAGCGACAAGTCCTGTTTTCATATCAAGCGATTTTGCGTATTCACAGATAGTTTCAAGCTTGTTTCCGTCGGGGTCAAGTCCGAGATATTTATTGATAGTTTTATGACCGGTGCTTATTGCCGTAGCAGAAGCTGCACTGTCGGTATATGTATCAGTTCCGTTTGTCACAGAATGGGAATAGGTTGTAACAGTAGTGTTATGCTGCATACCACTCATTACAAGCTTATCACCTTTTACAATTTCAGAGCCTTTGATTATTTCCTTGCCCATTCCGTCACCGATCATTAAAATGATATTTGTTACGGGTACATCCTCCTCGAGAGAATACTCAGTAAAATCAACCCATTCTAATTTTTCTACAGGCAGATTTGACGCCTGAGTTGGAGGCTGAGTCACCGATGATGTTGCTTCGTTCTTGCTTTCCTGACCTGATGAACAGGCTGTAATGGAAGCAATCATTACTAAGGACAGAATAATTGATAATAGTTTTTTCATTAAGAATCCCTCCGTTTGATAAATTGTATCATATGTAGCCGCAAAAATCCATATTTTTTGCCATATTTATTGGTTAGAAAAATCTATACATATTGTCTGCTTTTTCAAAAATGATGAGCATTGTCCTGACAATGGGACTTTTAATTTATCATCAGAATTTATCGAACTTTTGTTCTATTTTTTATTGAAAAGATGTGATAAATCCGCTATAATTAATATAGACGGTGATGCTCCGTCAGCAGTGATGTCTTAAAAGGTCAGAGCTTTTGAGCCGTCAGCCCCGACTGCTATTATTATTTTTACGAATGTATGAAAGCGAGGATATTAGATGGATTACTTGTGCTGGTCAATGGAATACTATAACACTGCGGCTGATATCGCCGATGTGATAGAACGACTGAAAGCTGAACGGAAATCTGCTTCTGTTTCCGAAAAAAAGGAGCTTGACACAAAGCTTAGTCAGTATAAAATTTATTACGGAGAGTGTATGCATATTGCAGATTTACTAATGAAAAGATATGAAGGAGTGGCTTAATGAAAACCAAAACACTGCATTTCAATGAAAAAAACACCGATATTATTCTTTTTGAGAATTATGTTAATAATAAAGGAACGAATAATGAAAGCAGAAACAGGATGAAAAAACTGCTTTCACAGGCTATTGACAGAGGACTTACCGAAAAACAGAGGGCTTGCATTATCGGATACTACATAAACGGAAAGAAACAGAAAGAAATTGCAAGGGAGCTTGGGATAGATTCCTCCACTGTTTCACGGCATATAACGGTAGCCAAAAAGAAGCTCAAGGATTTCGTCAGCATTTTTGAAGGATTTACAAACACAGCTGAATCAGCATAGAAGCCGATATCAAGGCTTGCCAACTCACTGCAATTTTAGCCTGCCGCTTAATCAGGCTGTTTGCCTGAACACACTAAATTCTACAGATTATGAGGGCTGCTGCAAAACGGAAAGGTTACGACCTATCCGAAATTTGCAGCAGTCCTCCTGTTTTTATTTGATAGAAAATTACAACAAAATGTATAATTCTTAATTAAGATATCTAAAAAATACAGACTGTAATGCATAGACGATGATATCAAATAAAAAAATTTATATTACCCGCTCAGCTGCGCCCTGCGTGCGCACGAGCGATGGCTAAAGAAAGCGCACGCATAATATGCGCACGCTTTCTTGTTACAGCTACATAATTTATTCAGTGTTCCCTTAAGGAGATAGAATTAAAAGCTCATAAATTCCTGCAACAAAAAACTCAGAACAGGACAATCAGATATTTTCTGTATATCTTTTTTATCTTTGAGGATGTAGTTTTTATCTCATCAAGCATATTATCCATACATTTTTCCATAATCTCAAGCTCTTCCGATGAAATTCTATGATTGCTGAATTTTGCTTTAAGTGCTATTCTCTCTATTTCTAAAGGAACAGTCTGATGAGTATACCTCTCAATTCTCTTGATATATCTAAAAATCTCCGCTGTTTTTTTGTTGCTTGTTCCTATACTAAGTCGCTTTTTCCGCCTTTTCAGTATAAGAGAGCGTCTGAGCCATACCAAAAGCAAAGCAAGACAAACAAAAAGTATAGCAGAAATCACATATAACAATTCCGACGGTATAGCTGAGCCATTATGCTTATTATCCTGCTCGGTTTTGAAAACAGGATGAGTTTCGGTCGTACGCTCGGGGTTTGTCTGTACGGTTTCCGGCTCAGTGACAGAGGGTTGTGTGGCACTTGAAGCCGGAGCAGCCTTCTTTGTTTCCTGCTGTTGCAAAGACGATACGGAATATTCGGCAGGAGAAAAAGAAGGCGGAGTTGCCTCAAGCGGAATCCAACATCCCGAATCACTCAAATATTCAACCCAGGCGTGAGCATTGTCAGATGTAACCGTTGTCCATTTATCACCTTCCAGAGAAAAATAATACCCTGTTACATACCGTGACGGTACATCCAACGCACGGAGCATCATAGCCGCAGTTGTTGCAAAATGAACGCAGTAGCCTTTTCCCGCCTGATTTAAAAACCAGACCGGTAAATCTGCGCCCTCAGGCATTTCTGACGGTGAAAGTGAATATTTTGCAGAGGAGGAAACAATTTGCTTGACAAGCTTTGCTTTTTCTTCGTTTGTTTTTTGCGTAAGCGAGGAATCATCGACAATTCCGTTCTCGTAAAATGAGTTAAGAGTAACGGCGTATAATTGAAGCTCGGCTTTTAGCTTCTCTGAGATTTGTGTGCAGTTATTGTAAGCATATTTTGAATAGCTCAGACTCTCGTTTTGCGGACAGTCCAAATAAATGTTTTCAGAAACACTGAAATCACTCGGAGTATAGCTGAACTCATAGGACTGAACACCAAGGTCGTTACTAACCAGCACATCTCCGAGAGCAGTTGTTCTGTTCGGCAAGCTTGTCGAAAGGTATGGCACATAAATCAACGGCTCACTTTTTTCAGTGATTATGCTCATTTGAATTTCTTCTGCATCAAACTGCTTTGTGAGAGTGAAAGGATTTGAGGACAGGGGATTTTGTTCGATGGTTTTTGAATCTGAAATCGACCATACATTATTTTCAAATTCAGTATAGGCAGTTGCACGAAGATAGACATTCCCGCCGTCCGGTGAATACACCTTCATAACAGGTGTTTCTGTTTGCACAAGCTTACCCGTATTATTCAAATCCTTCTTTTCATTGAATGAATTTCCGATTGCGGATATATCTTTTGTATATATTGGCCCTTTTGTCATTCCAAGCATTTGCTCGGCACGAGCTTGCATATGTTTTTGCCACTGAAAGCGTTTATAATTCTCAACAGGAAATATAGCGCAGATAATCAATGATATCACAAGAACCGCCGCAGTTGCAGACAGCATTGATATTCCGCCCTGAAACGGTGTAGATTTGAACATATGCCTTGAGATAAACATTCCGAAGATTACAGATAGTACTGTAAACAACGGAAACAGCGAAGGAAGTGTATTTACAATAAGAAAACAAGGTATCAACAGCAAAACCGAAAATCCCACCTGAGGGAAAATACATTTTGCACGAATATGAACAGTTGTAAATACTGCACATAAAAATATTGCTAAAAAAGAAAATAAGACATCAGCATTTTCAGCAACACTGTCAGCAAAACGAATGGAGGACGATACCGGCAGATAAGGCGAGTAAACTGACAGAAATCTGTTTACCACATAATTCAGCTCTCTTGCAATCTCGTTTAATGAAAACAGCATTGCTAAACCGAAAGCAGAAATACAGGTAATTATGCTAACGGCAAAAACCGATGACCTTTTTATCGTATAAGACAGTGAAGAAAAAAGTGCCGTTGAAATAATTGCGGAAGAACAAACAGCAAACTCCGACGCCTTAATCGAAGCGCAGGACGCAAGACAACCAAGCAGAGAAATGCAAAGAAAAAAATTCATAGCAGCCGAAACTGCACAGCCAAAACCCTTTTTCATTTCTTCGCCCCCTCCCCGTTTCTTATCGTAAGAGTAGGAGATAAATTGTCGGAAATCTCTGCCGTATTGCACGACTGACCTGAATATAGGACTTTCAGAAATTCCATAAGCTGTTTTGAATCGGAAATCAGGCAGGTGATTTTACTGCCGGGTACAGTAACTATGCAATTAGCTTCGACCGAACGCAATTTTTCAAACAAATACAGAAAATGAGATAAAACAACATCATTGCCGTCGGGATTGCTGTTAAAAATGAGGCTGACAACAGGGACTTCCGTAACAGGCTCGGTCGGCTCCTTAACAATCAGCTCATCTATCTTTGATGAAAGCTTCCAATGCACATTCCTGAGGCTGTCCCCCTCTCGGTAGCTGCGCATTTCATAATAATCTGAACTTCCCCCAAGCTTTGGCTTATAGCCGACAACCAGCGACTGCAAGAAATACTCCGGAAAATCAAATGCCATTGACTTGGGAATAACTGTGCAGGTAAGCTGCTGCTTGATTTTTACCGGAATGAAGAAAATACCGAGAAAATCATAAACCCGACAGCTAACCGGCTTTATTTTTACACAGCCGCAATGCTTTGCTATGGAATAATAATGCTTTACGACCGGCTGTGAGTACATTCCCGAACCGATAATTTTAAATCTTTGCTTTTGTCCGGAAAATTCATTGACGCAGCTAAGCTTCAGTCTGAATAAAGGCACAAAAAAGCCCTGTTTGTGTTTTCCCTTAAGGAACACACTGCATTTGTCGTTGAGAAAAAGCTTTGGTTCTGCGTATATTTCAAAGCCGTTGACAAGGTTATATATAATAAACGGCAGACTGGACAGCAATGACAATATCGGTATTGCCGCTACAAGCAAAAACAAAAACCAGGAGAACCATTCATAATAAAATATATTAAAAATAAAGGTGGAAAGAAAAAGCACAATATAGATGGCTATATTTTTAATCATTATTAAATCCTCGGCGGGTTAACCTTTGAAAGCAGATGAGTGAGCACCTGACTGTTTGTGAGCTTTCGTGAATGAGCGTCAGCACTCAAAATAATTCGGTGAGAAAATGTGCTCAGGAACACTCCTTGTACATCCTTAGGGGTAACATAATCATAGCCGTTAGCATATGCCGCAGATTTTGACATTTGCATAAGAGAAAGCGAAGCTCTCGGGCTTGCTCCTCTGGTAATGAGGTTGCTGTTTCTTGTTGCCGATGTAAGAGATACAATATAGCTGATAACCTCATCTCCTACATAAACCTGATTTACTTCATTTTGCATGGCGCAAAATTCTGCTTTCGTTACAATTTTTTTGACACTGTCAAGTGGATTACTTGCACTTCGGCATTTAAGCATTTCGATTTCCGAGTTAATACTCGGATATCCCATTGATATTTTAACCATAAATCGGTCTACCTGTGAATCCGGCAAAAGCTGTGTTCCCGAGGCACCGATAGGATTCTGAGTTGCAATTACGGCAAACGGAGGCTCAAGAGCATATGATCTGCCCTCAACCGTGACCTGTTTCTCCTCCATTGCCTCAAGAAGCGCAGACTGTGTGCGGCTTGAGGTGCGGTTTAGCTCGTCAGCAAGAAAAAGATTGCAAAAAACTGCACCTTTGTTAAATGCAAGTCTACCCGTTTCCTTATTGAATACGACAAAGCCGGTAATATCCGAAGGCAGTGTATCCGGTGTGAACTGTACACGATTACAGTCAAGATCAAGCGCCCTTGAAAATGCAAGTGCCATTGTTGTTTTTCCTACTCCGGGAATATCCTCGATAAGAATATTACCTCCTGCAAGAAGAGCGACAAGAGAGGTTACAATCTGCTTGTCCTTTCCGCTTACAGCCTTCTTAACTTCATTAACAATTAAACCAAATTTATTCATTTCTGTTCACCTATTGCAAAGGACCACTGAATTAATACGCTGAAAGCAGTTTTGACAAACAATTCATTCAGTGTTTCCCTAAAATTACAGTATAATATTACACTATACATTTGTTTTTTTCAATTACAATATATAAAAAAACCGAAAAACAGCGCACATATTTTTAGTTTCTCTTGACTAACCATAATATATTAAGATAAAATTAAGTAAGCACTGATTAAATCGTTTGTGCATATTGTGCCGTCAGATTTTATGTCGGGTTCGACAAATAAATCGTAGTAATACCGGAGCATCACGAGATTTTTCGGTCAAACTGAAGGGGAATATGCCGGCAAGATGTGCAAACAGCATTAGTGTGATTTATTCAGTGTATTCTTAAGTTGTATCATAAATTTATCCAAAAGCGGTGTTTTATTTGACAAAACTTCTTATTCGGCTGTTTATTAAGAACTGCGATGATGTGAAAAATCCTGATGTCAGAAGCTCATACGGGAATCTTTCGGGACTTGCAGGAATATTTCTGAATATTTGTCTTTTTGCAGCAAAGCTTACGGCAGGAATCATATCTGCATCTGTCTCTGTTGTAGCAGACGCATTTAATAATTTATCCGATGCCGGAAGCTCTGTAGTAACCTTTTTGGGATTTAAGCTTGCCAACAGACCGGCTGACAAAGAGCATCCCTTTGGTCACGGAAGATACGAATATGTTGCAGGACTTGGAATTTCGGTTGTAATATTCATAGTCGGCTTTGAGCTTGCAATGACATCTTTTGAAAAGATTTTCAGCAATGACGGCAACGCAGAATTGGGTACGGTTTCAGTTGTAATTCTGATAGCCTCGGTTGCAGTTAAGCTGTGGATGTACTTTTTTAACAGGTTTCTCTCAAAAAAGCTGGATTCCTCAGCCCTGAACGCAACGGCTCTTGACTCGCTTTGCGACAGCATTGCAACAACTGTCGTGCTTATAGGTATGCTTTTATCACAGACTTTCAAGATAAATATAGACGGATGGTTAGGATTGGCGGTTGCCTGCTTTATATTTTACGCAGGCGTCAAAACCTTTAAAGACAGCCTTTCGCCGCTGCTCGGTAATCCACCCGATGAAACATTTGTAAACGAAATAAAAGAAACAGTAACGCAAAACACAATGATAGTCGGGATTCACGACCTGATGGTTCATGATTACGGTCCGGGACGATGCATAATATCTCTGCACGCAGAAATCCCCTGTAACGAGGACATATTAAAGGCTCATGATTCGATTGACTTAACGGAAAAGATTCTGGAACGAAAATTCAACTGTCTCGCCACAATACATATGGATCCTATTGCCACTGACGATGAATATACACTGCGACTTAAAGATGATGTATGCAGAGCTGTTGAAGAAATAAACGAGGATTTTTCAGTGCATGATTTCAGGGTAGTTCACGGAGACACTCACACGAATGTTATCTTTGATTTGGCTGTACCTTTTTCAAAGGATATAAACTTTGAAAGCATCAGAAAAGAAATTAAAGAAAAATTTGTTTTGATAGATCCAAAGCTGATACCGGTTGTTCACATAGAAAAAACACTGGTCTAACGGCTTGATTAACAGGAATAAATTAATCGAATCCGTTGCAGATTATTCTGTTCTGCAACGGATTTTTTGATATGCTTTTTTCTATCCCGGTTTTACCCCAACTATTGACAAAGTACCCGCAAAAACAAGCGACAGCTTGATGCACTATCGATTGTATATCTTCAATTATCATTTTCTCGGGTTTACCCCTACTATTGACAAAGAGCCGACAAAAAAGGGAGAAGGTAAAGTCCTTCTCCCTTAATAACTGCTTTAGATTTGAGTTAAATAATCAGATGATGATGTGTTGATTAAAACTCTCTTTTCTTTCTTGCAAGGAATGCAATACCTGCTGCAGCAAGCATAAGTCCGCCGAACACGAAGAGAACTGTTGTCTCTACACCTGAGCTTACTGAGCCTGAACCTGAACCGCCGCCTGTTGAGCCGCCGGTTGATCCGCCTGTTGAGCCACCGCCGTTTGAAGAAGCTGTAGCATTCTTAATCTCGTCAGCATCAACCTTTTGACCGCCCTTTGTAGGATCTTTGAGGTTCATGAGAACCTTCTCAATAGCTGAAACCTTCTTAGCATCGTCGGTTACTCTTGCCTTAACAACGCTCATTACATTAACGGGGCTAACCTTAAGCTGGTCAACGATGCCCTGGAGAGCCTGCATTTTAGCGTCATCTGCATAGTAAGCCATTACATATGTAGCAACGAGTGTGATGTCATTCTCACCGTCGGGATAAGCAGTACCTACAATCTTACCTGTTGAAGTGATCTTCTTCTCGGGACCGCAGTTGGCGTTCTTTCTCCAAGCTGCCTCGATAGCAGTTTTCTCGGAATCCTCAGGGTTCTCAAGAGTTTTACCTGTGCAATAAAGTGTATCACCGATGCAAGAACCACTCATAATTGCGTTGTATGTCTGCATACCTGTGTTTACACTGAAAATTACACAGTAGATTTTACCGTCTGACTTGCTGATGCCGGGGTCCGCCTTTGAAAGGTCATAGGTTGCAATACCTGTAGCTGCGTCATAATCACAACGCTCAGCTCTTCCCTGCCATGCGGGCCAATCCTTACCCTGTGAGTTCTTACCGCCGTCTGCCTTCCAAACATGGCAGAATACAGTCTTAACATTACCCCAACCACTGCTCTTTACATCGAACATAATTGTGTTTCCGGCAGCAACAGATGAAGAGTCGCTGTCAGCCGCAACTGAATCAGAAGCACTGTCTGCTGCAACTTCACCTGAAGCGCTGTCAGCAGCTACTGCGTCTGAATCTACCTCTGCTGCGCTTACTGAAACAACGGCTGTGCCGATAAGCATAGTAGCAGCAATCATGAGGCTTGCTAATTTCTTAAACATATTAATCTCCTCCTGATTAATTCTAACAACCGAAAAAACACCGACAAAGAATTTTGCAGGCTTGCAGACACCGTTAGCAGGTCAATGAAAGTGCAAGTCATTTCCTTGACGAATCAACGATCCACCGCAAATCAATGCAAAAAACTTCATTAGAATTTCAGCGACTGTTAGTTTAGTACATTTAGGGACACATAGAATCCCAGTAAAGTCATTATACAATAATTCTTACAAAACTTCAATAGATTTTATCAACTTGTAATCCATTTTATTGCACAATTATTCCGGCGTTTATTTGTTAAAAATATACAACAAATTGAGGGAATAAGACTATTATTTCTCTCAAAGAATTATTTATTTCAGCATTGCATAAACTGTTTCCTTTACTGTTGAAAGAGCCTCATCAATTTTTGATGAATCCTTTGCTCCTGCCATAGCAAGATCCGGCTTTCCGCCGCCGTTTCCTCCGGCAGCCTGAGCCACGCTCTTAACAATTTTTCCTGCGTTTGCACCTAAGGATAGTGCTTCCTTGCCGCAGGCACACGCAAAGGTAACCTTTCCGTCATTTGCGGTTGAAAGAACAATAACGCATTTGGGAGCAATATCCTTTGCGCGCTCACACATTTGTCTGAGTGCGTCGGCATTGGCACCCTGTACATTTCCTGTAACAATCCTTACGCCGTTTTCAATCTCTGTGCCCGCAAAAAGCTCATCGAGACGGGCAACGGCAAGCTTTGAATTAAGCTCATTTATCTCTTTTTGCTGTTCTTTAATAATCAGCTCAGCCTTTTGCGCTCCGTCAACTACAAGCTTTGGATTGGGTATTTTCAGAGCTTCGCAGACTCCTATAATTGCTGCGTTGGCATTATTGATGTAGTCTATTACTCCGTTTCCGGTGAGCGCTTCTATTCTTCTGACGCCGGCTGCAACGGAGCCTTCCTGTTTGATTTTGAAAAGACCGAGATTTGCAGTATTGCTTGCGTGAGTACCGCCGCAAAACTCGACCGAGAAATCTCCTGCGCTGACTACCCTGACAACCTCTCCGTATTTTTCTCCGAAAAGGGCTGTTGCACCGAGCTTTTTAGCTTCTTCAATAGGCATTTCACGGGTCTGCACCACGATAGCCTCAAGAATCTTTTTATTTACAAGCTCCTCAACATCAAGCATTTCCTTTGCTGTCATTGCCTCAAAATGAGTAAAGTCAAAACGGAGATATTTGTCGGTTACAAGCTGTCCTGCCTGCTGAACATGGTTTCCGAGAATTTCTCTGAGAGCAGACTGCAAAAGATGGGCAGCGGTATGGTTACGCATAATATCCCGTCTGCGTTCAAGGTCAATTTTGCAGTTTACCTTATCGCCGACAGTTATTCCTCCGCTTTTTACGGTGCAGGTGTGCAGGAAGATATTTCCCGAATGATCCTTTACTGTATCGTAAATATCAGCACAAAAGCTTTCGTTCTCAACCAAGCCGGTATCTCCCACCTGTCCGCCGCTTTCTGCATAGAAGGGAGTTTTGTCAAGAACTACAACAACTGTCTCGCCCTCTCCGGCAAAATCAACACGAACTCCGTCATTAACTATTGCAAGCACTGTTGAATCGCAGGAATCCTCAGTGTATCCTACAAATTCGGTCTTTGCGATATCTGAAAGGTCGGTAGCGTCGGAAATCCATGCGTCGGCACCGGCATTCTTCCGAGCGTCTCTGGAACGCTTTTTCTGCTCCTTTAAAAGCTCGTGAAAACGGTCAACATCAACCTTTATTCCCTGTTCCGAAAGAATCTCTTTGGTAAGGTCAATCGGGAAACCATAGGTATCATTAAGCTTAAATGCGTCTTCACCGCTTAATACGCTGACATCATCGTTCTCCATGATATTCTGAAGCATTCTAAAGCCCTGATCAATGGTTTTCGCAAAGCTCTCTTCCTCTACACGAATAACCTTTGTGATAAATTCTTTTTTCTCCGCAAGCTCGGGATATGCAGTGAGATTTTCCTTAATTACCGTGTCGCACACCTTATAAAGGAAAGGTTCTTTATATCCCAAGAGTCTGCCGTGACGGGCAGCTCGGCGGAGAAGACGACGCAAAACATATCCCTTTCCTTCGTTTGAGGGCATAACTCCGTCGCCTATCATAAAGGTTGTGCTTCTGATATGATCGGTAATTACTCTGAGAGATATATCGCTCTTTTCATCAGCGCCGTAGCTAACGCCTGTGATAGAGGAAATATGCTTCATAATATTCTGGATAGTATCCACAAGGAAAAGGTTGTCCACACCCTGCATTACACAGGCAAGGCGTTCAAGTCCCATTCCGGTATCGATATTTGGATGATCAAGCGGGGTGTAATTGCCGTTTCCGTCATTTTCAAATTGGGTAAACACAAGGTTCCAGACCTCAACAAAGCGGTCACATTCACAGCCAACCTTGCAGTCGGGACTGCCGCAGCCCTTTTCATCGCCTCGGTCAAAGTATATCTCGGAGCAGGGTCCGCAGGGACCTGAGCCGTGTTCCCAGAAGTTGTCCTCCTTGCCGAGTCTGACCATATGAGAGGGATCAACTCCTACCTCCTCCGTCCAAATCCTGTAAGCCTCGTCATCGTCCTCATAAATTGAAACATATAGCTTTTCTTCGGGCATTTCAAGAACCTTTGTAAAAAATTCCCATGCCCAAGCTGTAGCCTCGTGCTTGAAATAGTCGCCGAACGAAAAGTTGCCGAGCATTTCAAAGAAAGTGCCGTGTCGTGCTGTTATGCCCACACGCTCAATATCGGGTGTGCGGATACACTTCTGACAGGTGGTGACACGCTTGCGGGGCGGTGTTATCTCACCTGTGAAGTACTTTTTCATAGGAGCCATTCCGCTGTTTATCAACAAAAGGCTGTTATCGTCCTTTGGCACCAGCGAAAAGCTCGGAAGTCTGAGGCAGCCCTTGGTTTCAAAAAAAGCAAGGAACTTTTCTCTGAGTTCATTGAGTCCTGTCCATTTCATTTGTATCTCTCCTTTAGTTTTCGGCAAAAACAAAAAGCCTGCCCCGAAAAATGGGACAGGCATAAACCTGCGGTACCACCCAAATTGACGCAGAAGCGCCCGCTTTGAGTAATCGTAAATACGGTTACCGGTCTTTAACGCAGACCTACGCCGTGCTTAGTCACACGAAGCTCAGGGGTAGCTTGCCGAAATTTCACCTGGAGTCTTGCACCGTACGACTCCTCTCTGATAGGCTTGAAAACGGCTTGTCCCTTCATTGCCGAGTAGTAATATATCGAGTAAATTATAATTTAGTTTTTTAAAGTTGTCAATAGAAATTTTTAATTACCGGTTTTTCAATTTTTTAATTACAGGTTTACAATTTAAGGATTCAGCTCCTTCTTTTTCTGACAACAGAGCCGATGGGGATTTTTCGGTCCGACTTAATTTTCAGAATTTGCATCGGATGAGGGGCGCTGTCAACAGGAATACCGTCCTCGGTTTCAAGCGAAATACACTTTGTTTCAAACGGCACTCCGCTCGGAGGAAGAATATCAAGAGTATCGCCGACAAGAAATTTATTGCGCTGAGAAATAATCGCATTTTCGCCGTCAATTTCCCTTTCGCAGACTGCTACGGCATCATAATGACGAATGTAGCCGCCGTTGTCCGTCACCTGTCCGGGTTCGGTGTTGAAATAAAAGCCTGTACTGTATTCACGGTGGCTGATTTTTTCAAGCTCCTCCCGTATCCACGAGGGTAGCGAGTAGTCGTCACTCATATTGTTGAAATAGTCGTCAAGAGCATGTCTGTAGGCATTTGTTGTAACCGCCGTATAATATGCCGATTTTGCTCTTCCCTCTATCTTGAAGCTTGAGATTCCCGCCTTTACAAGCTCCGGAATGTGCTCAATCATACACATATCCCTTGAATTGTAAAGATAGGTTCCGTCAGAGCCTTGCTCAACCGGGAAAAACTGTCCCTCTCTCTTTTCTTCAACAAGGTGATACTTCCATCGGCAGGGCTGGGCGCAG
>CALYYZ010000023.1 GCA_945607165.1 uncultured Ruminococcus sp.
TCAGCGTAAAAAGCGGTGAATTTATTACAGTGTGCGGTCCGTCGGGCTGCGGAAAAAGCACCCTGCTGCGGCACTTAAAGCCCGCCCTTACACCGCACGGAGAAAGAACGGGTGAAATATTTTTTGAAGGAAAACCCATTGAGAATCTCACAAGCAGAGAACAAAGCAGCAAAATAGGTTTTGTGCTGCAATCTCCCGAAAACCAGCTTGTAACCGACAAGGTATGGCACGAGCTTGCCTTCGGCCTTGAAAATCTTGGAGAGGATAACTCTTCAATACGCCGAAAGGTTGCCGAAACCGCAAGCTTTTTCGGTTTGCACACAATATTTGAAAAAAAGGTCTGTGAGCTTTCGGGAGGACAGAAGCAGCTGCTGAATCTGGCGGCTGTTATGGCTATGTCTCCCTCTGTTCTTATCCTTGACGAACCCACAAGCCAGCTTGACCCGATTGCCGCCTCTGAATTTCTTGCCTGCATTTCAAAAATCAACCGTGAGCTCGGCACAACAATAATTATCACCGAGCACAGGCTTGAAGAGGTGCTGCCGCTTAGCAGCCGTGTACTTGTTATTGAAAACGGAAAGCTGATTTCCTACGCCCCGCCCGAAAAAACCGGAGAAAATCTGAAAGAGCTTGACAGCAAAACCTTCCTGTCTCTGCCCTCTCAGATGCAGATATGGCACAGCGTTGACGACAAAGGTTCTTCGTGCCCCGTAACCGTTGCAAAGGGCAGAGAGTGGCTGAGCTGTTATGCCTCTGCTCATAAAACCTATGAGCTTTATGAGGAGGAAAAAGCACAGCTTTGCGAGCCGTCAGTCGAGCTGAAGGATGTATGGTTCAGATACGAAAAGGATTCGCCTGATGTTATAAAGGGAGCTTCACTTACGGTTTACAGGGGTGAATTTCTTGCAATTCTCGGCGGAAACGGAACCGGAAAATCAACCGCACTTTCACTTATTAACTCAATTAACAAACCTTACAGGGGCAAAATATGGATTTTTGACGCAGACAACAGCAAATATGATTCTCTCTGTATCGCAACGCTCCCTCAAAATCCCAAGGATTTATTTGTAAAGAAAACCGTAAAAGAGGATTTGTCGGAGATTTTTGACGGAATTAATATTACAAAGCAGGAAAAGGACAAAAGACTTGCCTATGTAATAAAGCTTTGCAGATTGCAAAATCTGCTTGAACGCCATCCCTATGACCTTTCCGGCGGTGAACAGCAAAGAGCTGCGCTTGCCAAGGTATTACTTTTACAGCCGAAAATACTTTTGCTTGACGAGCCGACAAAGGGAATTGACGCTGAGTTCAAAATTATCTTAGCTGAAATAATCAGGTCGCTTAAGGCTTCTTCGGTTACGGTAATAATGGTCAGCCACGATGTGGAGTTCTGTGCAAAATATCCGGATCGCTGTGTAATGTTTTTTAACGGCGAAATTGTTTCTCAGGACAGTCCAAGAAGATTTTTTGCCGAAAACAATTTTTATTCAACTACTGCAAGCAAAATTTCAAAGGGTATATTCGACAGTGCAGTAACCGCAGATGATGTAATCTACTGCTGCACAGGCAAAAAATCGGAAACAAAAAAAGCTGATAAATTTGTTTTTCCGGACACAAACTCAGAAAATATCCCCGATGAAAAAATCAGCAACGAAAAACTCAGCAAAGAAAAGCCCCTATGGAAAAAAATACTGACTGTGTTTTCGGCGGTCTTGCTGCTGATTTCCATTCTTATCAGTCTTGACTGCATAAAGCTTGACATTACATCAAGGTTTGAGCCGTGGTCAAAATACATAATTACAGCCGTTCCCGTGATACTGCTTATGCTGTCTGCCGGCGGCCGTTCATCGTCGCCTTGCATATTGCAGAGCGTTCCATCAGACAAGCGCAGACTGCCCCGACGCACCGTTGTATCATTGATTGTGATACCTTTACTTATTCCTCTGACAATATTCGTGGGTACGGTATATTTACAGAACAAAAAATATTTGTTCATTTCCCTTTTGGTAATGCTTGAGTGTATGCTTCCGTTTTTCCTTGTTTTTGAGGGCAGAAAACCACAGGCAAGGGAGCTTGTAATAATTGCAGCCTTATGTGCAATAGGCGTTGCCGGTCGAACTGCTTTTTACTTTTTACCGCAGTTCAAGCCTGTTATTGCGCTGATAATAATTTCTGCGGCGACATTCGGAGCTGAAAGCGGATTTCTTGTGGGAGCAGTCACAATGCTTGTATCAAACATAATGTTTATGCAGGGACCGTGGACGCCCTGGCAGATGTTCGCCGCAGGCATCATAGGATTTCTTGCCGGTTTGCTTTGCAGCAAAGGCATACTCGCCCGAAGCAGAGCTTCTCTGTGTATGTTCGGCTTCATTGCAACGGTGCTTATTTACGGAGTATTAATGAACATTTCAACGGTTTTCACTGCACAAGCCGCACCGAGCCTTGAGCTTATTATGACCTACTGCATTTCGGGACTGCCCTTTGATATAGTACACGGGCTGTCTACTGTGGCTTTTCTGTTTTTTGCAGCGGAGCCTATGCTTGAAAAGCTTAATCGAATTAAAACAAAATACGGACTTATCAAATAATTTAATGTAGATTATTCTTTGAAACAATGATATAATATCCTTAGCTTTCAAATCGGGAGGTTATTATGAAAAAATTTATTTCGTGGAATGTAAACGGACTTCGTGCCTGTGTAACAAAGGGATTTACGGAGTTTTTTAAGGAAATTGACGCTGACGCCTTTTGCCTTCAGGAAACAAAGCTTCAAGAGGGACAGATAGATCTGAAGCTTGACGGCTATCATCAATATTGGAATTATGCCGAAAAAAAGGGATATTCGGGTACGGCTGTTTTTACCAAGGAAGAACCCTCATCGGTTGCTTACGGAATAGGAATAGAGGAGCACGACAAAGAGGGCAGAGTAATTACTCTGGAATTCGGCGACTATTACCTTGTTACCTGCTACACGCCCAACTCCCAAAACGAGCTTAAAAGGCTTGATTACAGAATGGAGTGGGAGGACGCCTTCAGAGCGTATCTGCTGAAACTGAACAGCAAAAAGCCCGTCATTGTTTGCGGCGACTTAAATGTAGCGCACAATGACATTGACCTGAAGAATCCGAAAACCAATCATAAAAATGCCGGCTTCACCGACGAGGAGCGTTCAAAATTCTCTGCTCTGTTGGACAGCGGATTCACCGACACCTTCCGTTATTTTTATCCGGATAAGGAAGGAATTTACTCCTGGTGGTCATACCGTTTTAAGGCAAGAGAAAAAAATGCGGGATGGAGAATCGACTACTTCTTAACCTCATCTGCACTTGACGACTCTCTCATTGACGCAAAGATTCATACCGAAGTATTCGGCTCTGACCACTGCCCTGTTGAGCTTGTTATCGACAAATAATTTACCAAGGTAACACAACAACTCTCTTAGCGCAAACTTTCTGGTACAAAGCCGGGTGGCTGATATGCGTTGTGAGCAGACATATTTTATACAAAAACCTGATTAAAAGTTTTACAAGACTTTAATCAGGTTTTAATATTACTTTGACTTTTGTTGTATCACCACCTTAAAATAGGTATAAAAATACCGTCCTCACACTGTGGAGACAGTATTCATTAAGATACTTATGCAAATATTTTTCAGTATGCTCGGTCTGCGTAAAAACTAAATTACTATTTTTCTTTTCAATCACAAGAACAATAGGCAAAAAAATGGTGGGAACAATAGGGCTCGACCAAATGCTTCGCATTTGATGACTCGGCTGCCCAATGCTTCGCATTCGGCACCACCCTCGTCGCTCCCGACTAATACTAATTCCCGATTGAATGGTGAAATAGATTTCGAGAAGATTTCATGCAAGACAAATAACATTCCGCAGGAAGGCTTTCGCCTTCCGAGGACAGGTTATGAAGTATTGCGTAAAATATTCCGAAAGCTGTTCAGCCGATTTAATCGGGTATTAGTATATAACAGTCCACCGGACTGTTTTCTTTACGGCGAGACCTTCACAGGTTCGAGCCGTTTGGCTTTGCAGTATTCATAATTTGCCGATATTTTGGAAAACAGGCAAAAAAATGGTGGGAACAATAGGGCTCGACCAAATGCTTCGCATTTGATGACTCGGCTGCCCAATGCTTCGCATTCGGCACCACCCTCGTCGCTCCCGACTAATACTAATTCCCGATTGAATGGTGAAATAGATTTCGAGAAGATTTCATGCAAGACAAATAACATTCCGCAGGAAGGCTTTCGCCTTCCGAGGACAGGTTATGAAGTATTGCGTAAAATATTCCGAAAGCTGTTCAGCCGATTTAATCGGGTATTAGTATATAACAGTCCACCGGACTGTTTTCTTTACGGCGAGACCTTCACAGGTTCGAGCCGTTTGGCTTTGCAGTATTCATAATTTGCCGATATTTTGGAAAACAGGCAAAAAAATGGTGGGAACAATAGGGCTCGAACCTATGACCCTCTGCTTGTAAGGCAGATGCTCTCCCAGCTGAGCTATGCTCCCACGAAATAAAATATATAGAAAAAGCACCTCACACGAAGTGCTTTTTCCTTTTGGAGGCGACACCCGGAATCGAACCGGGGAATCAGAGTTTTGCAGGCTCGTGCCTTACCGCTTGGCTATGTCGCCGTGTTACTTTCATAAGCACAAGATGAATTATATCACAGATACGATTATTTGTCAACATCTAATTTTCAAACCAACTAAGATTTGCAGTTGATTGTGTGTCAACCGCAATAAATTTTTCACTTGTAGTTTATGCCGCTTTGTGTTATTATATTCCGTGCAGAAGGAGTGAAGCAAAATGGACAAACAAATGCTCAACAGAATAAACGAGCTTGCCCGCAAAAAGCGTGAGCAAGGCTTGACCGATGAGGAGCAAAGAGAGCAAAAGCAGCTTTACAGCGTATATCTCAGCGAAATAAGAGCTCAGTTTGACGGCACACTTGACAATGTCAGCGTGAAGCAGGCAGACGGCAGGACTGTTCCGTTTAAAGACGCATACAGAAAAAAGAATCAGTAATCAGTATGAAACAGGGGATTGTCATCAAAGACAATCCCCTTTGTTATGCACAGGATACTAAACTATTATTATCTGTAGCGTCTGCCGCTTGAACCCTTTTTGGAAATTCTGACATCATCAGTATCAAATTTCCGCTTCTTTTTTGTTTCGGATTTTCTGTCTTTTGATGACTCCTTGTAGCCGTCATTGTAATCCTCGGGACTGTAGCGGCCGCCTGAAGCTGCCGTTGCGTACTGTCTGTTAGGAATCTTTTTCTTTCTCCAGAATATTGCAGCAACAACATATCCGATACCCGCAAAGCCCAGCACAAGCAGGGCGATTCCCAAAATCAGTATCCACTCGCCGTCGTCGGCAGAGCTGTTGTTGTTCTTGATGAATCCAAAATCATCTCCGTCAGATTCAGACGAATTTGCATTTGAAAGCTTTGCCGTGATTTCCTTCCAGTCATTGCTGGAAAGCACAGAGTCGTCAACTTCTTTTTTTGCGTCATAAAGGGGTACTGAGGGCGCAGTACTCTCGGGCGGTGTGTACACCTGACCGCCGCCGACATAGGAGCTGTCACCGTTGCTGAAATAGGGATCCGGTGTGTATTGGGGCTGCTGCGGAGCCTCGGTGTAAACAGGAGCCTCGGTGTAACCGGGAGCCTCGGTATAAACAGGGGCATCGGTGTAACCGGGCGCCTCAGTGTAAACAGGCGCTTCCGTGTAAGCCGGAGCTTCGGTATATGCAGGCTGATCCCCAGGGGTGATAAGCTCACCTGTGTCGTCATCGTAGCCGTCACCGTCAGCGTCAACCGCATGGGCGACTGCACTAAACGAAAAAATCAGCACAAATACCGATAGCACAGCAATTAATAACCTTAGCTTTTTGCTCATAATATCTCCTTTCTCCGCAAAGCTGCGAAATAGGATTTATCAGGCAGCAGGAGTTGTGTCTTCTTCTGCTGCTGCGGTTGTGGGCTCGGGCTTAACATAGAACATACCGGGATCATATCTGTCAACAACCGAGCTGTTCTTTTCGTGCTTGAGTTTCTTAGCCAAATCCTCAATATACTTTTCAAAGTCCTCGTCCTTCATTGAATGTAAAACAGAGTTTCTGTTTGTATCATCTGAAAGATATTCCTTTGAAGTATCCTTTATATCCTTCTTATAAATGAGATAGCAAATTGCGGAATCTCCCTCGCCGACGGTAACTGTCTTTGCTTTACCGCTTTCGAGCTTTTCAAGCTCCTTTTTAACCTCGTCACCGAGAGTTGAGTTATCGAGCAGCTCTGTGTTGCTGACAGTGGGATCCTGCTCAACCTTGTTTTTATCCATATAGCTCTTGATGACATCCTCATAGGACTTTCCGTCGCTGAGGCTTTTTGCATAGCCGTTCATTTCATCCTTAATCTTTTTAAGCTCCTTGTCGGAGAGAGCCTTGTTAACCTGCTCGCCTGCCTCGTCAGTGGTTGAGGAATAAAGATTTACGGTGAAGTAGCTATAGTCGGTGTAGTTGTCCTCAAAATACTTTTTAAGCTCATCATCGCTCACCTTTTCTGAACCGTCCTCTGAGTAAAGGGCGTCAAACAAAGCAGTTCTCATTGCGTCATATCTCAATGTACAATAGGCAAAGCTCTCGAATGAAATACCTAATTTTTCAAGATCGTCCTTCATCGGCATAACATAGCCCTGTGAAGCATAGGGGCCTACATTCCAATAGGTCTTTGCTGCCTCGTCAGCGGAAGCAAGCTCAGCCTTTGAAAGCTCTGCACCGCACTTTTTAAGCTGTTCTTCAACAGCAAGATAGGAAAGGCACATTTTCTCGGCTTCGCTTTTTATCCACTCTCTTGCAACAGCCTTATTGCCGTCGTCATCGGTGATTTCCTTATCAAGCCAAGCGTCGCTGTACTCGTCATAATCCTTAAGCTCTGAAGCAAAGTTCTTTGCCCTGTTGTAGGCAACATCAAGAGAATAAATATAAACTCCTATGGCAAGCTCATTGTCAGAGGTTTTGTACGACCATTCCTTTTTCAGACTGATCGGTGTGCAGCCGGCAACGGCAAGTGCCGAAAAAGCCATTACAACTGCAAGCAAAAATGCACCTATTTTAAACTTTGGTTTCATTTCAATTTACCGTCCTTAAATTAATTTTGCGATTTGCACACTGAAACACTTACTCATTATGCATACAACTCATTATACACAAAAATCAAAGCATTGTCTATATTTTATTTCAAATTTTATCAAAAAAAACTATATTCTTTGATATTTATCCCTTTATACGCTTATTTCAAAGATTTTTTTGAGATTTTCAAGCGCAGTTTTTCCGTCGGGGCATTTCACCGAAAGGCTCGGTCTTGCGCCCGAATTAAGAGCCGCCTTGCCATTGAGCCGAATAAGCAAATCTGCGGTCTGAGGAGACTTTATCTCCTTTACAAACAGCATAAGGCTTCCTTCGTTCTGCCTTATCTCGGTAATTCCAAGCTCGTGCGCCTTGTTTCTTACCAGCGCAATATCAATAAGCCCCTCAACGCTCGGCGGAATTTTTCCGAAGCGGTCTAAAAGCTCTGCCCTTACCTCAACGCTGTCCTCAACGCTTCTGATGTCTGCAATCAGCCTGTAGACATCAAGTCTCAGAGTCAGGCTTTCCACATAGCTCTCCGGGATATGAGCGTCAACGGCGATATCAATAAGGCAGTCAAGCTCTTTTTTAGCCTTGACCTCTCCCCTCTCCTCGCTGACGGCTTCTCCCAGAAGCTTCAGATACATATCATATCCGACAGACTCCATATGTCCGTGCTGTTGCGCACCGAGAATATTGCCTGCTCCCCTTAGCTCCAAGTCACGCATAGCAATTTTGAAGCCGCTGCCGAACTCGGTAAACTCACGGATAGCCGCAAGCCTTTTTTGCTGAATTTCGGTAAGCACCTTGTTTTTTCTGAAAGTAAAGTAAGCGTAGGCTCGCCTTGAGCTTCTTCCGACTCTGCCCCTGAGCTGATGGAGCTGAGAAAGTCCCATTCTGTCGGCATTTTCAATGATGAGCGTGTTTGCGTTCGGCAGGTCAACTCCGGTTTCTATTATCGTGGTGCAGACAAGAACATTAATCTGCTGCTCAAGCATACTGTGCCAAATCTCGCTTAGCTCGTTTTCACGCATTTTTCCGTGGGCAACCCCGATATTCGCCTCGGGTATCGCCTGTGAAAGCTGTGCTGCCTTGCGTTCAATGGTTTCAACATTATTATGCAGATAAAACACCTGACCGCCCCTGCGAAGCTCACGGCGCACAGCCTCGTTTATTACCGCCTCGTCGTGTTCAAGCACATAGGTCTGTACTGGACGGCGGTTGTGGGGAGCCTCTTCAATAACGCTCATATCCCTAAGCCCGCTCATAGCCATATTAAGTGTTCTGGGAATCGGCGTTGCGGACAGGGTGAGAATGTCAACATTCTTGCAAAGCTCCTTAAAACGCTCCTTTTGAGCAACTCCGAAGCGCTGCTCCTCATCAATTATCGCCAAACCGAGGTCACGGAACTCAACATCCTTCTGCACAAGGCGGTGAGTGCCGACTATCATATCAATCTCTCCACGCTTGAGCCTGTGCAGAATCTCCTTTTGCTGCTTTGGGGTGCGAAAGCGTGACAGAAGCTCTATTCTTACCGGATAGCCCTCAAACCTTTTTTCTACTGTCTGATAATGCTGCCAGGCGAGTATTGTTGTGGGACAAAGCAGAACGCACTGCTTTGAGTCGGCAACGCACTTGAAGGCGGCTCGAAGCGCAACCTCGGTTTTGCCGAAGCCTACATCACCGCAGAGCAGTCTGTCCATCGGAACGCTCCGTTCCATATCGTGCTTTATCTCGTCACAGCAAATAAGCTGGTCGGGGGTTTCCTCATATTCAAATGCCGACTCAAAATCTCTTTGCCACTCATTATCGGCAGAAAATGCATAGCCCTTTGCCTTCATTCTTTGAGAGTAAAGGGCGATAAGCTCCTTTGCAATATCCTTTACGGTGGATTTTACCCTTGACTTTGTCCTCTGCCAATCCTGCGAGCCGAGACGGCTTATCTTTACCGAGGAATTTTCACGGGGTCCTATATATTTCGCCACCATATCAAGCTGGGTAACAGGCACATAAAGCACATCGCCCTTTGCATAGTCAATCTTGATATAGTCCTTTGTGATTCCGTGGGTTTCAAGCTTGCGAACACCGCTGAAAACACCTATTCCGTGTACGCTGTGCACAACATAGTCACCGGCGGCAAGCTCTGAAAGACTGTAAATCTCCTGACCGTTTTTATGCTTTTTGCTTCGCTTTTTCTGCGGCCTTGAAAAAGCTTGACCGTAGGTTATCAGGAAGAATTTTTCCGACGGAAGCTCAAAGCCGGAGCTTAAGGCTCCGCCCATTACATATATTTTGCCCTTTTCGGGCTTTTCAAGGCTGTCAAGGCGAACCGCCCGATATCCGTCCTCGCAAAGATTTTCGCAGAGTCGGTCGGCGGATTTTTCCGTTCCCGCCAAAATAACGGCTCTGCTTTCCTCGGTGAAGAGTCCGTCTATATCCTCAATAAGCTGCTTGTATGAGCCGCCCCAAACGGAAAGCTGTTTAGCCGAAAAGCTTATTATCTCGTCAAGCCTTAGAGACAGGCTGCCGTGAACAAAGGCCTCAAGCATAACCGTTCCGTGGGCATTGAAAATTTCGGTACATTCGTTAAAGCTTAGGCTGTAGCGCTCAAAGCCTCTGCACAAAACTCCGTCTGAGAACATCTGAGTGAGCATTTCGCTGTTTTGAAAATCAGCAGCCTTGCCTCTCTCGGAGATTTTTGAAAGCTCAGAGGTGAAAAACAGGGCATTGCGGTCAAAATAATCAAAAAGACTTTCGGGCTTTTCATAAATTAACGGAATAAATTTGTCGGCATTTGTAATAACAGCGCCGTCTCTTATGAGCTGTGCCTCGCTGTAAAGCCTTTCCTTAGCCTTTGCACTGTTTTTACCCCTCAAAAGTCCCGCCTTATGCTCAATTTTATCGGCAAGCTCCTGTCTGCTCTCAATAATTATCTCGGCAGAAGGGGTGAGCCTTATCTTGCCGGCAGGCTTGAATCTTCGCTGTGATTCAAGGTCAAAATAGCTCAAATCGGTGATTTCATCACCCCAAAACTCAGCTCTTACGGGGTATTCCGAATCGGGCATAAAAAAGTCGAGTATTCCTCCCCTGAGAGAAAACTGACCGCAGCCGTCAACTGCGTCAAATCTTTCATAGCCGAGCAGGGTAAGAGTACGAATTATTTTTTCTATTTCAATTTCCCTGCCCTTTTCAAGCTCAACAGAAGCCTGCGACAAAACGGATTTCGGCACAGTCAGCTGGCTTGCGGCGTCAATGCAGGAAATTACAACATCGCAGTCGTTTTCAATCAGCTTCAGAAGCACTGCAAGCCTTGCGTGTTCATATTCTCTGGATTTGCTTTCAAGGTCAAGAAAATTGTAGTCACGAACAGGATAAAAACAGGCTTTCAGTCCCATACAGCAAAGGTCGTTACACAGGGTTTGAGCCTCTCTTTCGTCAGACGCAACACAAAAAGCCGTAACGCCCTTAAGGCGGCACAGCGAATAGATGATATGAGCCTTGCCGACGGCTGAAAGTCCCGAGGCACAGACCGATCTGCCGGGCTTTGTATTTTTCAAAAGCGTTTTAAAGGCGGAATTCTCCTTTGACAGCTCAACCAAAAAGTTCATTTTTCCGTTCATAAATCACCTGTAAGAAAAAAGTAACTGTTTTCCGAACAGTCGTTAGGGAAACACTGATTAAATCGTTTGTGCATATTGCGCCGTCAGATTTTTTGTCAGGTTGCTCAAGCAAACCGCAGTAATGCTGACGCATTACGAGGATATTTTGGGAAAACTGGCGAAAAATGCTGGCAAGATGTGCAAACAGCTTTTAAGTGTGATTTATTCAGTGGTTCCTTAGTTAAACAGATTCATAGCCCTGTCTGTTTTTCCGTCAACAATGTATTGCACAGCCTCGGCTGCATTGTCGAGCACACCGTCAAGAGTCTTAAGCTCATCGCTGCCAAACCTCGACAGCACCCAATCGGCTAAGTCCCAGCCGGGATTAGGCTTTGCCCCTATTCCTATTTTTATTCTGGGGAAGGTGTCCTTACCACTAAGATAGATAATGCTTTTCATTCCCTTCTGACCGCCGTCACTGCCCTTTGAGCGAATACGCATTTTGCCCACATCAAGGGAAATATCGTCAAAAATTACAATGATATTTTCGGGCGGAAGCTTGTAGAAATTCATAGCCTCAACAACCGCCTGACCGCTGTTGTTCATATAGGTGGTCGGCTTCATAAGCAGCACCCTTTTGCCGCCTATGTTACATTCCCCGACAAAGCTTTTGAATTTTATTCTGTTTACCTTGCAGCCGTATTTCTCGGCAATTCGGTCAATGGCAAGCCAGCCGGCATTGTGTCTTGTATTTTCGTACTTTTTATCGGGATTTCCCAAGCCGACTATCATATATTCTATTGATGAAGAAAACTTATTTTTTCCGAACATTTTTATCTTCCTTTGGTAAAGCATTACAACTTATCTTCATACAGTCGTATAAACAAGCTAAAGCGGGTTTATTAAAACCCGCCTGTTTTGCTCTGTTTAATTATTACTCAATTATATCTCACAACTAATGAAAAAACGCTCAAAAGCTGTCTTATTGTTAACCGAAATTAACCAAAAGCCGGAGTAAAGGGCTTGTCGTTATAAATTCTTGCGATAGCCTCGGCAAAGGTGGGAGCTACGGGAAGAATTGTAAACTTGTCAATCATTTTCTCCTCGGGAACAGGGATTGTGTCAAGAAGCACAACCTCTTTAATTGCGCTGTTCTTTATTCTTTCAATAGCGGGACCGGAGAGCACAGCGTGAGTTGCGCAGGCATAAACCTCGGTTGCTCCGCCCTTTTCAACGATTGCGTTTGCAGCGTTGCAAAGTGTGCCGGCGGTGTCGATCATATCGTCAACAAGGATAACCTTTTTACCTCTTGCGTCACCGATAATATTCATAACCTCACACACATTAGCCTTAGGTCTGCGCTTGTCGATGATAGCAAGACCTGTGCCGATTTTTGAAGCAAAGTTTCTTGAGCGTGTAACCGAGCCGAGGTCGGGTGAAACAACGATATAGTCGTCGGTATTTCCGCCGATTTTCTCTCTCATATGGTTTGCAAGGAGAGCTGCGCCGTGAAGGTGGTCAACGGGAATGTTGAAAAAACCCTGAATCTGGTTTGCGTGAAGATCCATAGTGAGCACACGGTCAGCTCCGGCGCTTGTAATGATGTCTGCACAAAGCTTTGCCGAAATCGGATCTCTTGCCTTTGCCTTTCTGTCCTGTCTTGCATAGCCGAAATACGGCATAACTGCTGTAATTCTTGCGGCTGAAGCACGCTTCATAGCGTCAATCATAATGAGCATTTCCATAAGGTTGTCATTTACCGGTGTGCAGGTTGACTGAACGATGAAGCAATCGCTGCCTCGAACAGACTCGTGAAGCGAAACTGCAATTTCTCCGTCGGAAAACTGAGAGCACTCGCTTTTGCCCAAGGGCAGTCCCAAACAGCCGGCTATGCCCTTAGCTACATCAACATTTGATCTGCCGGAAAAAATTTTAATATCCTTGCCGTGAAAATTCATTGTATTGTCCCCTTTTCAAGATACTTTGATTATGCATTTTCGTGCATTTTTGTATTGTGTGAAGGTTAATAATAGGTTATTTAAAGCTTCGTTATTTGTCAGGCTTCTAATTTAGCAGCCGTAGCCCTTTGCCCTTGCAATTTCATTGAGCTGCTCAAGCTGCGCCGGGTCGTTTGCACCGAGAACCGTATCGCTGCACTCGGCGGTGTAGGCTCCAACCCTTCTGCCGTCTGACAAAAGAAGCTTTATTGCGTCGGGCAGGTAATACTCGCCCGCCTTATTATCGGAGCTGATTCTGTCAAGAACACTCAGCAAAAGCCGGCAGTCAAACCAAAATCCGCCGGAATTTACCTCGTCAATTTTAAGGGTTGCTTCGTCGGCGTCCTTTTGTTCTACAATAGCCTCAAGCGAGCCGTCGGCTGCTCTGACGATTCTTCCGTAGCCTGTGGGATCGCTCACCCTTGCGGAAATCACTGTAGCCGAATTTTGGTTGTTCTGATGATACTCCAGTGATTTTTTTATGGTGTCGCTGCTCATAAACGGAGCGTCACCGTTTAGTATTACCACATTGCCGCTGTGCCTTTCAAGAAATTCCTTCGCCATCATAACGGCGTGTCCGGTTCCCAGACGCTGAGCCTGAAAAACGCTCTCAATTTCAAGGTCGAGCGTATCAAGAAATTCCTCAATGCACTCCTTTTTAAAGCCCTTTACAACACAGATGTCATCAACACCGGCTTTTGTCAGGGCAGAGATAACCCACTCAAGCATAGGCTTTCCCAGAACGGGCGACAGTGTTTTGGGCTTGTCGGACTTCATTCTCTTGCCCTCTCCGCCGGCAAGAATTATCGCACAATCAGCCATTTTAAACCTCGTAAATTTTTATTTTCCGCAGGTTGTATCCGAAGTATTTCGGGAAGTATATCAAATACATACCTATCAACAATAATATTATCTCATAAAAATTGCAAATTTCAAGAGAATTTTACAAAAAAACAGCATATATGCACATTTTAAACGATTTATACAATATTAATAAAATTTATTTCTGTTTTTTATAAGAAAAATTTTCAAAAAAATATAGCTATTTCCACCGAACTTTGTTATAATATCATTTAGGCTTATACAAGCAGACGAATTGTATTCGTCACAGCCGTATACTATTATAGGAGGATTAATAACATGGCAAACAAATGGGTATACCTTTTTACAGAAGGTAATGCTAACATGCGTGAGCTTCTCGGCGGTAAGGGCGCAAACCTTGCAGAAATGACCGGTTTGGGTCTCCCCGTTCCCCAGGGCTTCACCATCACAACAGAGGCTTGTACTCAGTATTATGAGGACGGCAGAAAGATTAACGATGAAATTCAGGGTCAAATCAACGAGTACATCGTAAAGATGGAAGAAATCACCGGCAAAAAGTTCGGCGATAAGGAGAACCCCCTTCTCGTTTCTGTTCGTTCGGGTGCAAGAGCTTCTATGCCCGGTATGATGGACACAATCCTTAACCTCGGTCTTAACGAAACAGTTGTTAATGTTATTGCAGAAAAGTCCGGCAATCCCCGTTGGGCTTGGGACTGCTACAGAAGATTTATTCAGATGTATTCTG
>CALYYZ010000024.1 GCA_945607165.1 uncultured Ruminococcus sp.
TGCAAGCAAGATGTGCAAACAATCTTATGATGTGATTTATTCAGTGTTTCCTTAGAATACAAGTGGCAGAAGCTGAAAATTAAAGACTATTATTCAACCGAGTGGACAGATATAACCGTTCAAAGCAGTAATTGGACTGATATTACTGAGAACGGAACTGTGATTTATTCAGTGTCTCCTTAAGTGATTTATTCAGTGTTTTCCTATCAAACAAGTAAAAACCTCCAAGGACAGAAGTTTAATTCTACTCTTGGAGGTTTTATGGTATTGTCCGCTTTTACGGACTTGATCATTTTATGTTTGTGTTTTTTCTATTGTATTTATTACTGTATTAAAATTATTTTGTTCCGAATATTCTGTCGCCTGCGTCGCCAAGTCCCGGACAGATATAAGCATTTTCATTTAAACAGCGGTCAAGACAACCGACATAAAGCTGAATATCGGGATGTGCCTGCATAAGTGCCTTTACACCCTCGGGAGCAGCAATTATTGACATAAATTTAATTCTTGTTCCGCCGTGCTGCTTTATAAAGTTTACTGCGGCAACCGCCGATCCGCCTGTTGCAAGCATAGGGTCAACAACAACAATCTGACGCTCATCAATCGGATCGGGAAGCTTGCAGTAATACTCGTGCGGCTCGTGAGTTTCGGGATCTCGGTAAAGACCGATATGACCGATTCTTGCCGACGGTACAAGCGCCTGAATACCGCTTACCATTCCGAGACCTGCACGAAGAATAGGCACTATGGTGAGCTTTTTGCCTGCTATCACCGGCTGTTTTGACTCTTCAATCGGAGTTTTTACGCTGATTTCGGTCATTTGCAAATCGGACAGGGCCTCATAGCCCATAAGCATTGCAACCTCTTCCACAAGACTGCGGAACTCTTTGGTTGATGTTGTTTCCTTTCGCATTAATGTGATTTTATGCTTAATAAGCGGATGAGTCATATAACTAACTGGCATATTAATTTCCTCCAAAAAGTCTTTTTTTCATAATACTAAAAATAAACATATTTGTCAATAATTCTCTATATTTTGACACGATTGCTCAAAAAATATTGCTTTTATTTTTATTAAGGTTTATAATAAACCTAACTTATAGGAAAGAGGGATTACAATGGACAAAAACGACGGCGCCATCTACGACGCCAGAAAACTTGGCAGACCAAAAATGGTTGTTTTGGGCATTCAGCATATGTTTGCAATGTTCGGCGCAACAATATTGGTTCCGATCCTCACAGGACTTGATATTTCAACAACACTGCTTATGGCAGGCTTGGGAACACTTTTGTTTCACCTTCTCACAAAATTTAAGGTTCCCGCTTTTTTAGGCTCATCATTTGCATTTTTAGGCGGATATGCGGCTATTAAGGCTTTAGATCCTAAAAATCCTGAGGCTATGCTTCCGTATGCGTGTCTCGGTGTTGCCTGTGCAGGTCTTTTATACTTTGTTCTTGCGGCAATTATCAGGGCTGTGGGAATTGACAAGGTAATGAGATTCTTCCCGCCTGTTGTAACAGGACCTATCATCATTGCAATCGGTTTAGGTCTGGCTCCTACGGCTGTAAACAACTGTTCAACAAACTGGGTGCTTGCACTTATAGCTCTTGCCGTAATTATAGTGTTCAATATCTGGGGCAAGGGAATGGCAAAAATCATTCCTATCATTTTAGGTCTTTTGATTTCTTATGCAGTAGGTCTGATTCTGTACTTTATCGGTGAAAGCAACCCGAAGCTCATTCAGGACTTACCTTGGCTGTTTGCAGGCGGCTTTAACAAGGAAATCGGTCAGTATACTGCAATTTTCGATTTTTCCGGCATAAACACAATATTTACAAACATCTCGCAGGGCAATATTTTCGGCAGTGAGGGACTTATCGGAATTCCGGTAATCTGGGATAAAACAGTATTCGGCGGCGTTGACTTCACAAACGGCGCACTCATTGCTTCCTCAATTATCGCTATTGTTCCTATTGCCCTTGCAACTATGATGGAGCATATCGGCGACATATGCGCTATCGGCTCAACAACCGGCAAAAATTATATTCAGAACCCCGGCCTGCACAGAACTCTTATCGGTGACGGTCTTGCAACAACAATGGCTTCATTATTCGGCGGTCCTGCAAACACAACCTACGGCGAAAACACAGGCGTGCTTGCTCTTACAAGAGTTTATGACCCCAAGGTAATAAGAATTGCAGCAATATTTGCGGCAAGCGTTTCCTTCTTCCCGATTGTAAGCGAAGTTATCGGCTCAATTCCCGGCTGTATCGTCGGCGGCATTTCATTTGTACTTTACGGAATGATCTCTGCAATAGGTGTAAGAAATGTTGTTGAAAACAAGGTTGACTTTACAAAATCTCGCAACCTTATTGTTGCCGCTGTAATCCTTGTTTGTGCGCTCGGTCTTTCAAGCAACACAGTAAGCTTTGCAATCGGCAGTGCAACAATTACACTTTCTCCGCTTGCAGTAGCTTCTCTTGCAGGTATTATTCTGAACGCTGTCTTCCCCGGCAAGGATTTTAAATTCAACAGTCAGAATGCGGCTGACGCAATGAATTTTGAAAAAGAGGTTACTCATAAAGGCAGCAGCAAGAGTAAGAAGCGCAAATAAAATATCCTATACATACGGATATACTTCGGTATTCCGTTTTAAGAAAACAAAATCGCCGGACTGATTTTACAGTCCCCCGAAAAACAGAGCTAAGGCTAAAAGCCAAGGCTCTGTTTTTATTTCTGCTCACATATATGGCAATTAATCAGGTGTTAAAATTTTTACATTTTGCTTGACAAGTTACCTGCGAGTCACTATAATAAAAGTAACCTGAAGTTAACTTTTATATTTGCGAGGTATATATGAAGACCAACAAGGACGAGATACTCAATGCCGCTTTATCTGTTTTTTCGGAAAAAGGCTATGAAGGCGCTTTGCTTCGTGACATTTCCGCTGCCCTTAAAATCACAAAATCTGCGCTGTACAAGCATTACGAGGGCAAGGAAGCTCTTTGGAATTCTATGATTGATTATGTTGAGCAGTATTATTCCGAACACATAGGCTGCGTTTGTGATATTCCTATTCCAAACAGCTGGAATGAGTTTCAAATGCTTTCTTTGAAACAGATTGATTTCACCCTTCACGATGAAACGGTCAGGCGTGTCCGCAGGCTGCTCATGACGGAGCAATTTCGCAGCGAAAGAATGTCTGACCTTGCCACAAAGCATTTCATAACGGATATTGAAGCACTCTATACTAAAATATTTGTCGGAATGACGGAAAAAGGTATTCTGAAATGCTCCGAACCCGAATTGCTCGCCTTTGAATATACTGCGCCTATTACGGTTATGATTCACCTTTGTGACCGTGAGCCTGACAAAGAAACTCAAATAATGAATAAAATTAAGGCTCATATCAAGAGGTTTTCACAAGAGCATAAAAATTAATACTGTACAAAATACCTGACCAAAAGTTTAAACAGCTTTTCAGTATGATTTATTCAGTGTTTCCTTAGGTATCAGTATGAGCAGGGAGGAATCTGCAAATGGAGGTAAAAAATATGAAAATTGTAGTGATACACGGACAAAACCATAAGGGAAGCACCTGTATGATAGCACAGGAGCTTGCAGATAAAATATGCAAGAAATGTGAGAACAAGGCAGAAATCAAGGAATACTTTCTTCCTAAGGATTTTGATGAGCCGTGCAGGGGCTGTTGTACCTGCTTTAAGAATGATTTGACAGACTGCCCCCACTACACAAAGCTTGAGCCTTTGGAAAAAGCTGTCTTAGAAGCAGATTTGATTATTATGGAAAGCCCTGTGTATGTATATCATGCAACAGGTCAGATGATGAGCTTTTTGGACCACTTCGCCACATGGTGGGTAGTACACAGACCAAGGGCAGAAATGACGAAAAAACAGGCTGTAGCTATCTCCACAGCAGCAGGCGGCGGTATGAAAAGCACGACAAAGGATATGGCCGACAGTCTGGAAATGTGGGGAATTTCCAAGGTGTATAAATACGGTGTGGGAGTACAGGCAATAAGTCCTGAGGAAATTCCGCAAAGAATTCTTAAGAAAATACATAAAAAGACAGATAAATTATCCGATGCAGTATGCAAAAATGCGGGTAAATGCAAAATGAACAGGAGGGCAAAAAAATGGTTCTATCTGATGCGGTTTGCACACAAGCATTTTCCTCCTATGGAGCCGGATTATTCCTACTGGGAGAATAAGGGCTGGCATAAAAAGATGAGGCCTTGGAAAGGTGGGTGTTGAGTACGACTGTAACAATAAGAAAATGGAAGCAATCAGACTCAGCGTCGCTGGCTTCTGCATTAAATAATGAAAAAGTATTGAACAATCTGCGTGATGGATTGCCCTATCCCTATACAGAAAAGGACGCTGCAAGCTACATTAACGCAATGCTGACAGCCGATCCGAACAACACCTTTGCTTATGCTGTTGATATTGACGGTAAGGCGGTGGGCAGTATCGGTGCTTTCAGGCAGGGCAACATTCACTTTCGCACAGCCGAGCTTGGTTATTATATTGCGGAGGAATACTGGGGCAAGGGTATTATGACCGAGGCGGTAAAACAACTATGCGAAAAATTATTTGCTCAAACAGATATACTGCGAATCTTTGCAGAACCTTTTGCATATAATGTTGGTTCACGCCGTGTACTTGAAAAATCAGGCTTTCGGCTTGAAGGAATTATGAAATATAATGCCTGCAAAAACGGAAAGGTGCTTGATATGGCACTGTACGCACTGACGAAAGAACCGTATACACTCCGCCGTCTGACAAAAGATGAGATTCCAAACGCCCTTTCTTTTACTTGGGAGGTTTTTTCAGAATTTGAATCTCCCGTGTATTCCGACGAAGGAACAGAGGAATTCCGTAAATGCCTGCACGATGAAAAATATCTTGCTGGGATAGAGTACTACGGAGCTTTCGACAAGGAAATGCTCATCGGTGAAATCGGATTCCGCACTGAGCAAAGGCATATCTGCTTCTTCTTTGTGAAAGGCGATTACCACCGCAAGGGTATCGGAACAAAACTGTTCAGGCGACTGCTTGATGATTATCCAAACGGGACAATCACTCTCAATTCTTCTCCATACGGTATTCCGTTTTATAAGGCTTTGGGCTTTATACCGACTGACTCTGAGCAAACCGTTAACGGTATTCGCTTTACACCGATGAAGTACAACAATTCGGAGGATCTAAAATGAAGGCTATTGAAACAAATCAATTAACAAAATATTACGGTAAAGCCCGTGGAATTGCGAATGTCAATCTCTCGGTGGAACAGGGTGATTTTTTCGGCTTTATCGGTCCTAACGGAGCAGGAAAATCCACCACAATTCGCACGCTGCTGGGTTTGATTTCCCCTACAAGCGGCAGTGCAGCTGTGCTTGGCAAGAATATCCTGCAAAATCGCATTGAAATATTGTCGCAGGTGGGATATTTGCCGAGTGAGGCTGTGTTTTACAACGGAATGTTTGTTAGGGATATTCTTTCCTACTCCGCAAAGCTTCACAAAACCGATTGCAGAAAAGAAGCACAAAAGCTTTGCGAAAGGCTTGAGCTTGACACCTCCCGCCGAGTGGAAGAATTATCCCTCGGCAACCGCAAAAAGGTTGGCATTGTCTGCGCACTCCAGCACAAGCCGAAGCTGTATATTTTAGACGAGCCGACAAGCGGATTGGATCCTTTAATGCAAAGGGAGTTTTATGAACTGCTTACCGAACGAAATCGTGAAGGGGCAACAGTATTTCTTTCCTCCCATATTCTGTCGGAAATCGGCCGCTATTGCAAACACGCCGCAATTATCCGTGACGGAGAAATTCTCGTGTCGGACAGTGTGGAAAAGCTCGGCCACACCGGTGTTAAGCGAGTCACACTGCAAGGCACAGAGCAGATACCTAAAATGAGCTGCATAAAAAATTCGAGTGACTCGACACACAATTCGGGCAGACAGGCTGATATCAATAAAACTTCTTCGCCCGACCGTATAGTTGCCGATAAAATAAAAAATGTTACGGCTGAAAACGGCTCGGTAAGCTTCCTTTACAGCGGAAGCCCAAAGGAATTACTGTCCTATCTGTCCGGTGTTTCTTTTGAGGATTTTACGGTTACGGATCCCGACTTAGATGAAGTATTTATGCACTACTATTCAAAGGAGGAAAGCTGAAATGACAATATTCTTTCATGAGCTGAAGAGGAGCAGGATTTCTCTTTTAATCTGGTCATGCGCTATTGCATTTATGCTCGGCGTGTGTGTGCTTATTTACCCTGAAATGAAAACTCAGATGGGCGATATAAGCGCTATGTTTGCGAATATGGGTTCTTTTTCTGCCGCCTTTGGTATGGATAAAATCAATTTCGGCTCATTTATCGGTTTTTTCGGTGTAGAATGTGGAAATGTTTTAGGACTTGGCGGCGCATTATTTGCTTCTATTGTCGGAATTTCCGCCCTTGCAAAGGAGGAAAAAGAGCATACGGCTGAATTCCTTTTGACTCATCCTGTTTCCAGAGAAAGGGTTTTGACGGAAAAGCTCCTTGCAGTTTTTGCACAGATAATTATTTTGAACCTTGTATCAGTGCTTGTTACCGTAATTTCTATTTTCGCCGTTGGGGAAAGTGCAGATACAAAAACTATGCTTCTGCTCTTTCTTGCCTACTTTATTATGCAGATAGAAATTGCAGCCGTTACCTTTGGCATATCTGCATTTCTTAAAGGAAACGGACTGGGCATAGGGCTTGGCTTCGCAATTTTGCTGTATTTTCTCAATATTATCTCCAATTTGACAGAGGCCGCAAAAATTTTGAAATACATTACGCCATTCGGCTATACAGACGGAGCTGATATTATTTCAAGCAGTTCGATTGAGGTAAAATATCTTGCCGTGGGTATTTCGTTTGCGGTATTAGGAATACTTGTCGCCTTCTTAAAATACCGCAAGAAGGATATAGGATAAGCGCAAAATTAGAGAAACACTAAAGAAGAAAGGAAAAAAATTAAGATGGATCACATTATCGAAATAGAACACCTTTGTAAATCCTTCGGAGATATAAAGGCTGTTCAGGATTTATCGTTCATTGTTAAGAAGGGCGAATTATTTGCCTTTTTGGGCATAAACGGTGCAGGAAAATCTACAACGATTTCCATGCTCTGCGGACAGCTTAAAAAGGACAGCGGCAAAATTTCGGTTTGCGGAAATGATGTAGAACACAATTTTGACAAAATCAGCAGAAAAATCGGTGTGGTTTTTCAAAATTCCGTACTTGACGCACCGCTTACCGTTCGTGATAACCTGCGCAGCCGTGCTTCCCTTTACGGCATTACGGGAAAGAAATTTGAAAAAAGGCTTAGTGAGCTTGCAGAGCTTCTTGATTTTTCAGATTTGCTGAGCCGTCCCCTCGGCAAGCTTTCCGGCGGACAGAAACGAAGAATTGACATTGCCCGTGCGCTTTTACACGAGCCGGAAATACTGATTCTTGACGAGCCGACCACCGGACTTGATCCTCAGACAAGAAGGCTTCTGTGGGATGTGGTAAACACTCTGCGCAAGGAAAATCAGATGACGGTGTTTTTGACCACCCACTATATGGAGGAGGCTGCCGACGCCGACTATATTATTATTCTTGACAGCGGAAAAATCGCCGCAAAAGGCACTCCCCTTTCGCTTAAAAACGAATATGCCGGAGATTTTATTACACTTTACGGCATAGAGGAAGCATCTGTCAAGCAGCTTGGAATGGAGTATGAAGCATTAAGAGACGCCTTTCGTATTTCGGTTCCCAACACCGCAAAGGCAACAGAATTGATACTGTCACATTCTTCTCTATTTAAGGATTATGAAATAATCAAGGGCAATATGGACGATGTCTTTCTTGCCGTAACTGGTAAAAAGCTTGCAGGAGGTTCAGAGAAATGACCGGTTTATTTAATATGATTCGCCGTAATCTTCGTTTGTTTTTTAAGGATAAGGGATTGTTTTTCTCATCACTTATCACACCGCTTATTCTTCTTGTTCTGTATGCGACCTTTCTTGCCAATATATACAAAGACAGCTTTGCTTCGGTATTACCTCAAGGAATTACAGTTGAGGATGAGCTTCTGAACAGCACCGTAGTATGTCAGCTCACCGCCTCGCTTCTTGCAGTATGCTGTGTAACTGTTGCATTTTGCTCTAATCTGCTTATGATCAACGACAAGGCAAACAAAAACATAAATGACTTTAAGGTTTCACCGGTAAAGAATTCCACGATGGCAGTCGGCTATTATTTCGCTTCAGCCGCAAGCACACTGATTATCACCTTTACCGCCCTTGCCGTTTGCTTGGTATACATTGCAACTCAGGGCTGGTACTTATCATTTGCAGATGTACTTTTTGTGATCGGCGATGTGTTTATGCTGACGCTCTTCGGCACGGCACTTTCCTCCTGTATAAACTTCTTTTTAAGCACAAGCGGTCAGGCTTCTGCTGTGGGAACAATCGTCAGCGCCGGCTACGGCTTCCTCTGCGGTGCCTATATGCCGATTTCAAACTTTTCCGAGGGACTTCAGAATGTTCTGATGTTCCTGCCCGGAACATACGGAACAAGCCTTATCCGCAATCATATGATGCGTGGAGTTTTTGCAGAAATGCAGGCCTGCGGTTTCCCCGATGAGGCTATGGTCGGAATTCGTGACGGCATTGACTGCAATCTGTATTTTGGCGGCAATGAGGTTTCTACAGGCTTAATGGCGGCAGTGCTTATCGGTTCTGTAGTACTTTTCACAGGCATTTTCGTTTTGATGAATAAGCTGAAAAAGAACAGATAACGAAGTTATCAAAAAGAGATAAGGAAATACATAAAGCACAAACGATTTAACAGAATTTTTCCAATACAAATCTGAAAGCGGCTTAACCCCTGCCAAACACAGGAGCTAAGCCGCTTTTGATTTTTGATATTCAAATGAATGAACGAATAATATCGAGCGCTTTCTTTAGTCATCGCTCGTGCGCACGAAGGGCGCAACTGAGCGGGCAATATAATTTTTTTATTTGATAGCAACAAGAGCAGCTAAGCTTTTCCTACCGGCTGAGAAGTCTTGAAGGTAGATATAAACTGAACTCGGTTTTTAACGGTCAGCGTAACATCAGTTTCGCTGACAAGGTGAACAAAGCAATTTGCATTACCTATTGTAACCTTTGTCGTTTGAATCAAGCGCCTGTTTTATTGCCGTCTGCACCTTTGCCTTGTTCTGAGTTTATGTGCCGCTTACAGCACATACACATTTACATTTCTTCTTCCGAAGTTTACACACTCTCCGTAGGTATTGTAGAAGCAGTCAACAATAGCGCTTCCGCTCATCAGCGCACCGCCGGTATCAACTGCTGTTGCATATCCGTATACAAAGCTTCCGTCGGTTGATACAATGTACAGCTTTGAGCCGTAGGGAATTACATTTGGGTTTACTGCAACTCCGCCGTGATAGGCGGGAACTCCCGTTGCGGTGCCTGCTCCTGCCGGAGCTGTGTAGGCTGTTCCCGAGCCGGTGAGAACTCTTTTGTAGGAAACCTTGTTTCCGTTCATATCGGTAAATGTTCCGGCTCCGCCGCCTGTGGCACTGCCTTTGATGCCCACAAGCTTAACCTCGTTGACAGGCTTTTTGATTACCTTTGTATCTACTGTTTTTTCAGATGACCTTTTTCCGTCTATGTACTTAATCTCTTTTGTTACAAGCTGTTCGCCGTTTTCGCCCTTGACCGATATTTTACTCTCGCCAAGGGGAAGCCTCTCGGAGTTTTCGGTTACGCTTTTATATGCAACCTTCTCCTTTACCGTTGTGGTTTTGTAGTCCACTCTTTTAATGGTCACAGAGCTTACCTGTGAAGCGTTCATATCCTTTGACACGCTGATAATATCATTGCTGTCTACCCTGTAGCCGGCAGCGTTCAAAGCGTCGATAATATTGGTGTTTGCCAGATATACCGTTTTGGTTTTTCCATCGGCTGTGACATCAACCTTGGAAGCCTTGATGATTCTGATTACCATATTGTCCTTTATCTCGGTGTCAGCCGAAGGAACACAGGTCTCGTCCTTTGCAAGAGAAATTCCCGATCTCTTTACAGCGTCGCCTACGGTACCCTTTGCAATGGCAACAGATACGGTGCTCTTGCTGCCCTTTACGGTAACATTTTTTGCACTGATCACATCAATGCCGTTTATCATATCCTTGTTTCGGATTATGTAGATATTACCGGTGACGCTCTCAAATTCCATTGTATCTTTGTCTGAAATCATTTTTTCGCTGTAATCTGATTTTTCCGAAGCTGTACCCGACTGCACAGCAGCGGCAACCGTAAAGAAGGAACAGATTATCACCGAAGCAACAAGAATAAATGCAAGCGCAAAGCTTGCGACTCGTACTTTTCTCGATTCATTAAACATAAGTAATTTCTCCTTTTAATTTTTTCATATACCTTGTTGAATTACCTTGTAAAACGCAGCTGAGCTTGCAGGATTTTTGCAGGCTCATCACGCTACGATAAGCAATTATAACACGGTCTTTGGTTATGTCAACCTAAACCGAGGTTAACTTTATGTGCATATTGCACAAAGAAAATGCTATATTTCAATATAAGAAAATTGTTTTAACCTCAAATAACAGTGGATTCCTGCAAAAAGTTCGTCAATATGCAAGAATTTCACTTGTCACCTATTTGTAACCGATTTATAACAAGCTTGTAATAAATCTTATGTAATTGATTACGAATATATTACAAAATCAATGAACCTTGCTTTTGGCATAGCTTCAAGACTATTTATCCTTGTATTATTTCACCGTTGTGATACAATATAATAAAGACAGTAAAAATCAGATTCGGAGATGATATAATGAATTTTCAGCTCGATGAAATCCGCAGACAGGCAACCAAGGCGGCAACGGAAATCTGTGATTTTGCAAGGCTTAAAAGCGGTGATATTTTGGTGGTGGGCTGTTCGTCAAGCGAGGTCGGCGGCGGCGTAATAGGAAAAAACTCAAGCGTGGAAATTGCCGAGATGATATTTGACGGAATATATGAGGTTACACAGCAAAGGGGAATTTTCCTTGCAGCACAGTGCTGTGAGCACCTAAACCGAGCAATAGTAACTCAGCGCAGTGCGTTAACTCAGTGCGAACCGGTGAATGTTGTACCTCAACCGAAGGCGGGCGGTTCTTTTGCCGCAACAGCCTACAAAAGATTTTTTGAGCCTGTTGTATTAGAGGAAATAAAGGCTGACGCCGGCTTGGATATCGGCGGAACTCTTATAGGTATGCACCTTAAAAAAGTCGCTGTTCCTGTTCGGCTAAGTATTGACTGCATAGGAAACGCAGTTTTGCTTGCCGCAAGAACCAGACCAAAGTTTATCGGCGGCTGCCGTGCGGTTTATGATGAGAATAATCTTTAAAAATCACACTGACAGTTGTTTGCACAACCCACTTCCCTGTACCCTTGCCCCCAGCAATGGCACAGGGTTATTTTTGTCTTATTTTTTCTTATATAAAGTAACTGCCGAACTAATCAGTAATTCCCTAAAGCTATAAAATCAGTGCTTCTCTAAAAAATGCTTGACATAGGCTTTAGAGTGTGATATATTATTCTTGAACATATGAGCAGTTAATCATATGTTCAACTTTACATCTGTTTAACGGAGGTTTATTATGGAAAACAATAAAGATAATATAACGGAGAAAGAAATGCCTGATTTGGAAATACTTTTTGAGCTTGCAGACCTTTTTAAGGTTTTCGGGGATTCTACAAGAATTAGGATAATGTTCGCTATTTCCGACAAGGAGATGTCGGTGCTAAGCATTGCCGAGGCTTTGGGAATGGAGCAGAGCACAATTTCTCACCAGCTGAGGGTGTTAAGGCAGAATAAGCTCGTAAGGGTTCGCCGAGAGGGCAAACAAATTTATTACAGCCTTGACGATGACCATGTAAAAGAGATTATTGAAATGGGACTTGACCATGTGCTGGAATAGGGGGGATTATTTTGAAGGCAACTTTCACTTTGCAGAATCTAAACTGTGCAAATTGCGCCGCCAAAATAGAGAATAAAATTGCACAAACAGAGGGCTTTCATAATGTAAGCTTCAATTTTGCAACAAAACAGCTAAGACTCTCCACCGATTACTCAGACGCTTTGCAAAGGGTTCAGGGTATTTGCGACAGCATTGAGGACGGTGTGACTGTAGTAAACGCCGACAAAAAAATCTCTGATACTTCAAGCTCGGTCGAGATAATTGCCTTGATAATATCGGCTGCGCTTACTCTCTCCGCCCTGACAGCAGAGATATTTCTTGATATGGGTAATGCGCTTGTTTTTGCAGCGGTAATAATTCTGTTCTCTGCCGCTGCACTGATTTCGGGATACAGAGTGTTTTGGAAAGGAATCAAAAGCGCAGCAAGGCTCCGCCTTGACGAAACCACACTTTTAACCATTGCGGTTATCGCAGCGTTTTGTCTGGGAGAATATTTTGAGGGCGCAATGGTTACCCTGCTGTTTTCCTTTGGTGAATTTATTGAGGCAAGGGCGGTTAATTCTTCTCGCAAAGACATTGAAAAGCTTGCAAACATTCGTCCCGATACGGCAACGGTGATTGAGAACGGAGTTGAAAAAACCGTTTCAGCCGAGTCGGTAAAGGTTGGCAGTACGGTATTGGTTAAGCCTTACGAGAGGATTCCTCTTGACGGAGTTGTCACAATAGGAAGCTCCTCGCTTGATGTTTCAGCTCTTACGGGAGAAAGTCTGCCGGTTGATGTCAGCGAAGGAAGTGAGGTTTTAAGCGGCTCAATAAACAAAAGCGGTTTAATTGAGCTTAAAACTATTAAGCCCTTCGGCGAAAGCACAGCAACAAGAATACTGCGGTTAGTAGAGGACGCTGCGTTGCAAAAGGGTCAAAGCGAAAGGCTAATTACCCGTTTTGCCGCAATATATACGCCCATAATTATTGCAATATCCGTTATAATCGCTGTTGTGCCGCCTCTTATCGGCTTGGGCAGCTTCAGCGAATGGCTCTACAGAGCGCTTGTTTGCTTAGTTGCTTCCTGCCCCTGCGCTATTGTAATATCGGTTCCGCTTTCCTATTATTCGGGAATAGGTGCGGCGTCTAAAAACGGAGTTCTGATAAAGGGCGGCAAATATCTTGAAGCGCTTGCTTCGGCAGACAGCTTTGTATTTGATAAAACCGGAACGCTCACAAGCGGTCAGCTTGAGATTAAGAAAATAACGGCAACCTCAGATATGAGTACAGATGAAGTTCTTGCGCTTGCGGCTGCGTGTGAGAAAAACTCAGCCCACCCCATTGCGCATACCATTGTGAAGGCGGCAGAGCAGCTTGAGCTTCCGAAAATTTCCGATTGCAGCGAGCAAGCCGGCTTCGGGGTTAAGGCTGTGATTGGCTCAAAGACAGTAATGTGCGGCGGAAAGCGTATTTTAAGCCCGAAGCAGCTTTTGTCAGCACCCGAGGACTGCTCGGTGTTTGTGCTGTGCGACGGCGTTTTGGTCGGTGCAATCAGCATAGGAGATACTGTGCGAAAAGAGGCAAAGTCAGTTATTGAGAAGCTAAAGAAGCTTGGAATCAAAAATCTTGTTATGCTGACCGGTGACTCACGGAAAAATGCCGAAAGGGTTGCTGATGAGCTTAGGCTCACGGATTTCAGAGCAGAGCTTATGCCCGACGATAAGCCCAAATATGTAAAAGAGCTTAAGCAAACGGCAAAGGGAGCTTGCTTTGTGGGCGACGGAATCAACGACGCCCCTGTTTTGTCGGCAAGCGATTGCGGAATTGCAATGGGAATGGGAAGCGAAGCGGCAATAGAGGCTTCCGACGCAGTGCTTGTTTCGGGTAATCTCAGTCAATTACCAAAGGCGGTTGCAATTTCAAGGAAGGTTTTGTCAACCGTAAGATTAAACATTGCCTTTGCTCTTGCGGTTAAAGCCGCCGTGATAGTGCTTGCGGCAGTCGGACTTGCGGCAATGTGGATGTCGGTAATTGCCGATGTCGGAGTAAGCGTTTTGTGTGTGCTTTACGCTTCAAGATTGTTAAAATCATAAAATGTCGAGTACCTTAACAAAAAATCGGGCGGAGAGGTTGATGTGTATCCTCTCTGCCCTATCGTTTTGAATCGGTTTTCTTTAGCCATCGCTCGTGCGCACGCAGGGCGCAACTGAGCGGGCAATATAAA
>CALYYZ010000025.1 GCA_945607165.1 uncultured Ruminococcus sp.
GTAAGGTTACAGATAAGCAGGTCAAGCCCGGTCATAAGCACATTGCACAGCTGTTAAAAGGTCAGCCACACACCCGCCATAAGCAGAGTCTTTACAACCCTGAAGCTGAATTTTTTGATATTGATTTTTACTTCCGGCAAAATACGCTTTTTTACCGTAATATTTGCGGCAAGCAGGAAAAATCCGCTTGCAAGAGTAGCCGCTGCAAGATAGTAAAGCTTTGCAGGCAAAAGCGCAAAAAGCAGAATAACAAGTGCAGCCTTAAAGAGATTTGCAATGATATCACGAATTGAGTTGATGTCAAGACGGTTTTTTACAAATGCAGCCGTAGTGAAAATTGCAGTGATTACGCTTAGGATAAAGGTTGCAAAGGTTATTGCAAAGGTTACCTTAACGCTTGCAACCAGCTGTGGCGGAACATTTACTATAGAGTCTATAAACAGCGTGACAAAGGTTGAGGCAACCAGCATTACTGCGGCAATAATCAGATCTGCAACCAAAACCGAGCTGAAAATCTTTGAAGCCTTGTCAATATTTTTTTTGTGATATTCTATTGAAATAAACCTGCCTGCAATCGAGTTCAGGGCAACAGTGATAATGTTTGCATACTGAACGAAGTTGTTTGCAAGTCCGATAAATCCGTATGCCTCGTTGCCAAGCTCTCCTACCAAATACGGAGTGAGGAAAAAGTTGATTCCCACATTAACCGCAAACGATATGATTGAGGCGGCAAGATTAATCAACATCTGTTTTCCGGCGGATTTTTGCCCCATAGAAGTACTCCTTTATACTCACTATAATCAGAATAATTTCCAAGCATCTTTTGTCAACTAATATAAATAGCCTATTATTCTAACGATATAAACTCAAGGCAATACCGCACAAAAACAAAGTGAGGTACTGCCAAGCTGTATTTATAATAATAATTTAATAATGCAATTATATTTACCTATTAACGCAAAATCAATCCTTCTGATTCAGCGAGATTTCCTTGATTTTCTCAACGAGCTTCAGTGAATTTTCTCTTTGCTCTTTTAGCCTTGCAAAGGCAAGCTCCCAGTCAATAACGCTGTCGGGCACCGGCACAATGCCCTTGTCAAGCACCCTGTCCGAGATTTTGAGCATATTTAAAAGCTCCTCGCTGCGATTGTTGCGCCTTGCGGCTGTGCGAAGCTCAATAACGAAGTTTTTGCGGTAAATAATTGAAAAAACACCGCAGTGAAATGAATTTGTAACAACATATTCTGCATTTTTGATCAACCCGATAAAACCGTCGGCTCCCACCGGTGAAAGATAGGTTATTCCCTCTCTCTTCGGGAAATGCATATCGGTAAGATAATAAACGGGCAGATTCTTTTCCCTGCCGAGCTTCACCGCATAGTTTATCAGCTCAACGGGCTTTTGCACATTAAAAAGCAGGATATAGGGCGAGCTTATTTCGGGAGCCTTTGCTATTAGGTCCCAATCCCCACGGTCAAGCAGCAAGGTAGGGTCAACATTTATATCTGCCTGCCTTCCCAAAAGCTCCCGCACTATCTTGGTGCCGCTTTCCTCACGCACGGAAATATGCTCAAAGTCCTTAAGCAACCTCTTGTATTCATCTTTCTTTTCGGGCGGCAGAGTCTTTGTTCCGAAGCTTGCGGCATACGAAAGCCTTTGTTCTTTTTTTGCAAAATCCAAAAAATATGCAGTGTCAAAGCCGGCGCAGGTCGGACTCCACACCTGGTCGCTGCCGGCGACAAAAGCCGAATATTCCGAAGCAAGCGAGCCTATTGTAGATCTGTCGCAGCTTCTGCTCAGGTTCATATACTTTTTGCGAAATTCCGAGGAAAGCCTAAGGCTCTTTCTTTTGTTCCCCATCTTAAGGCATGAACCCACAAAGGATTTGGGAATATTACTTTTTTCAACTGAAATCAGCCTTTTGTACTTTTTGTTAATAAAGTCACATTCATAGTCTATAATATCATTTTCCACACCGTTTTTTTTCAAAAACTGCTGAAGCGCATAGCTTTGCAGCGCTGCTCCGTAGCTCAAAGCATTATGAAATGTAACAATTCCAATCTTATTCATAAATCCTGTCCCTTAAGGTTAAGCCGCCGTAATCATTTTCTCTTTGCTTCATTCTGACAAATCTTGTTAAAGCTATTGCAAAAAACCACAACATAACCTGCTGATTGTAATAAATAACATTTCCCGACAAGGAATATATAAAGAACATCAGCTGAATATACAACGACAAAAACAGCATAGCGCTGTACTTTTTGCTTTGTTTTACCGACAACAACATTCTGAAGGTAAGTATCAGCGGCACCGAAAATGCAATCAAAAAGATAATTGCACCCACAATGCCTACCTCGCCCAACACCTCGAAGTAGCAGTTATGACCGAAATAATTCCACTCTTCACCCTTTACTCTCAGTCCATGAGCATTCGCAAAGGCATTATACGAAGCAAAGCCCCTTCCGAGAATCGGATTCTGAGCGAACATATTAAACGAATAAATCCACAGAGTTTTTCGTCCGTTGAGGTAATCCGACCTATCCGAAACAAACAGACGGTAAAAAACATTGTTTAGCTGCGTAACAAATATTGAAAGCACCGCAAATGCACACAAGGCAATCAACAGTATAACAGAGAATTTCAACACCTTGCTTTTGATTTTACTGAAAAGCATAAAAACAAGGAAGCATACAACGGGAACTACGAAAAGGGTTCTCTTGTTTGTCAGAAACAGGGCGGCAACAAATATGCCCAGCATTATAACATCGCCTGTCTTAAACTTGTTCCCTGAAAAATACTTTGCAAACATTATCGCTATGCCCACATTCATAATATAAGCTGCCTCGGCTCTCTCCTTGGCAAGTCCTGAGAAGGCGTGTGCATTATTTATCTCCGAATGAATCGAATACACAATTTCAGCCCTGTTGTTGGGGTTAATAATGAAAGAAAAATATTTAAGGATAAAGTCCTCAATAAACACCGACAGAATAATCGAAATGCCTATTACAAGGCAAACCGCTTTAATAACGGTAATAACTCGGTCATAGAACTTCTCGGGAAAATCCACCAAGACAAAAGCCGTAAAACAGCAGTAGACAATAAGATACTCCATTGTATCAGACGGAGCCACGGAATAAAAGCTTGACAAAAGTATCATTCCGCAAAGAAGTATCAGCGGTACCGTAATACCGTCGAATGTTATTTTTTTCTGTAAAAACAGTGCGATAAAAATACAGACCGCACCCACAGCCACTATAGCCGGATACCTGAGTTTCGCAGGTATAACCGACACTCCGCACACAGCCACAAAAGGCACTACCGCTATGATAAAGGCATACAGCAGATTGCGAGGAGTCAGCATAAACTTTCTGTCCATTAAGTCACCCATATTTAGGAAGCGAAATAGGCTTCCCGATTAATTCTTTGAAAAAATTTTAGTTACTAACTTATAAAAAGGCGTTCCGAGCTTTAAGGCTCTCCATTTTATATAGTTGTTTCTGTCAAGGTATCTTTTGCAAAATTTTGCGTCGAGTCCCCTGAGATATCTTACGCTTGCGTCATATTCTTTTCTGAATTTATCCCTGCCGTTTTCAAGCACCATAAGCTTCAGAGTCCACAAATGGGTGCGGGCAAGGTCAGCGTCGGAATACGGCAAAATCTCAGGAAATTCCTCTCTTACCGCTTTGTTTATTTTTTCGGAAAAATATATTCCGTCAAAGTACTTTTCGCTGAACTCGGAAAAGGACGATGAACCGTATCTGCGGTAATAGCGGTATTTGTTTTTATCAAGATAGCAGGCAGACTTAACCCTTCTCATTGCTTCAAAAACAAACATCTTGTCCTCGTTGATTTTTCTGCCCTCTTCAAAGCTTACAGACTTTGCAAGCTCAGCCTTGAAAAGCATTTTATACACCGCTGTGCCGAATCGGCCCATAAGGAATTTCTTTATAAGCTCGCTGTTGTCATCATAAAGATGTAATCCGCTGTTTTTGGCAACGGAAAAGGTTGAGCCGTCCTCATATACCACCATTGACTGTACCATAGCCATATCGGTATTGTTTGTGCAAATCAGGTCAAGCAGAGTTTCATACATATCCCCGTCGGGCATATCATCGGAATCGCAAAAACCGATATATTCGCCGCCTGCCGCTGCAATTCCTGTGTTTCTTGCAGCGCACACACCCCTGTTTTCGGTGTGTATAACAACAATTCTTCCATCCTCAGCCGCAAGCTCGTCGCATATTCTGCCGCTTTCGTCGGTTGAGCCGTCGTCAACAAGTATTATTTCAATGTCCTTTAATGTCTGTTCACGCAGAGCCTGCATTGTTTCACGCATCTGTCGTGCAACATTATATACAGGCACTACAATACTCACCTTAGCCATAACGCACCTCCGATAGGAACATCCGTACCGCCTTTTTAGCCTAAGCCGGCGATATTAATCCTCTGAATTAAGGTCGCTTTTAATTTTTGTTGTGGAAATGTCCGGAGTTCTGGGCAGATATACTACCTTGCATATATCCTCAAGAAAATCAAACTTACCCTTCCAGTCGTCACCCATTACAAAGGTGTCGATCTGATACTTCTTTATATCCTCACGCTTCTGATCCCAATTTTCCTCAGGTATAACCAAATCAACATATCTTATTGCCTCAACCATCTTTTTGCGCTCTTCATAGGAAAAATAGCAATACTTGTTCTTGGAATTTTTGTTAAATTCATCTGTGGAAACAGCGACAACAAGGTAATCTCCCAGCTCCTTTGCCCTTCTGAGCAGATTGATATGACCGTAATGCAGCATATCAAAGGTACCGTAGGTTATAACTCTTTTCATTTTATTCGCCTCAATATTTTCCGAAATCAATCTTCAGCAGCATATGCTTGTCATACCGCTTGTTCTCCGGGGGAAGCTGCATATAGTCCCCATAGAGGTGAGTAAGGTAGCCGTCATAGTCCTTGGCTCCCATAAAGGTTGTATTTTCAAATTTATGCTCAACAAGGTCCTGAGTCCATTCTCTTTTCAGAGTTTCCTTTTCATAGCGGTACGAGCCGTTTGTAACCACACAGCTCGTCAGCTTTGAGTTGTATTTTTTCAGTGACTTTTCAAGAGATTTTTTCAGTCCCTTTTTGGTAAACAGCTTCGACAATATCCCTGAAGCTCCGTAAAGAAGCTTTTGAGACTTGCCTGTGGGCTTTGTATCATAGCCCATTTTTGACCAAAGCAGGTGCTTTTTAATGTAAATAGACTTTCCGTGAATTTTTCTTGCAAGCTTTCCCTCCGGCACATTATCAAACGGGAATATGTCAAGAAAAATCTCGTGGTGCTCGGAAGCCGATTCTGTCATACTCTCAAGAAAGACCGTTCCCTTCAGCCTGAGCTTTCCGAAGGAATGGCCGTAGCCGTCATCGTTTTGCATTGTCTGAATAAAGTATTTTTCGCTGTCAAGCTCCGTTTTGCAGGCGTCAAGGAAACGCTCGTAATCGCTGCGAAGCATACCGATGTCTATATCATCATCCCACGGAATAAAGCCCTTGTGCCTTACTGCGCCCAAAAGCGAGCCGGCAATAAGAAAATACGTAATATTTTTAAGCTCACATATTCTCTTGACCTCAAGAGCCATGTCAAGCTCCAATGAATGAAGCTTTTGTGCGTCATATTCTACCATAGAAGCCTCCGTGTCTACTTATTTTCGCTGTGAAGCGCGCGCATTGTACGCTCAATGTAAAAATCCTGCAAAAATTTTGCAGTAGAGCAGATATCAAAGCCTGCGTCGATAATCTCCTTGCGACAATCGTATCTTTTGTAGGCGGTGCACAGCTCCAAGGCGGTTTGCGCCCACTTTTCAGCCGAATCTGTAAGTGACGGAGTTTTTACTCCCTTCGTCAGAATGACCTCCTTGGTAATCACATCAGACATCACAACAGGCAATCCTGCCGACTGAGCCTCAACGACCGTAAGCGGAAGTCCCTCCCAAAGCGACGGCAAAAGAAAAAGGTCGGCGCCCTGAAGAAGTCGCTCAATATCGCCCCTGATTCCCAGAAATTTTGCGGAATCCGAAATTCCAAGCTCCGAGGCAAGCCTTTCACATTCCTCTTTAAGCTCTCCGATTCCCGCCATAATCAGCATCGTATTGCTGTTTTTCTTGTGGATTTCGCTGAATATCTGTAACAAAAATTTGTGATTTTTTTGAGCCATAAATCTGCCGACATGACAAAAAACAAGCTTATCGCCTGCATTAAGCTCTCGCCTTACCTCGGCTCTCACCTTTTCGTTAAAGCGGTAGCGGTCGGTTTCCACTCCGTTTTTAATAAATCGCACCTTGCCCGATTCAACGGTTTTTTTGCCGAAAAGCCATTCTCCGGCAGGAGTAGAGCACATAAACATATCAGTACAGTAGTTTTTCATCCACAGCTTTTCGTACTGAAAGAAAAAATACTTAAGGCTCATAGACGGAGCGCAGTTGTGACTGTGGACAATTCTTGTCGGCACACCGCATTTTGCGGCATATTTCAGGGGCCATCCGCTTAAATCCGCATGAGCGTGAAGCACCTTGTACTCGGGGTGCTCCTCAAAAACCTTTACAATGCTGTTTTTGTAGGCTCTGTGATGCAGAGGGTTAAAGGGCATGGTGTGGTACACCCTGCCGCCAAGCTCGTTTATTTCCTTTTCGTGAAAGCCCTCTTCCGGTCTGTGCACCATAAAATCAAACTGCACAAGGCTTCTGTCGATATGACGGTATGTATTCATCAGCAGAGTTTCTATTCCGCCGGGATTCATTATTACATCCTCGTGAAGTACTCTTATCGGCTCCATTGCGTAGCTCCTTATTCTATCGGCTCAAAAATAAGCTCGTTTTTATTCTTAACTACGGTGTTGTCGGGAACATCCTTATAAATCAGGCAATTTGCGCCGATAACGCAGTGGTTGCCGATAGTAACTCCCTTTAATACTACAACTCCGCTGCCAAGCCAGCAGTTGCTCCCGATTTTCACGGATTTTTTTGTATAGCCCTGCTCTCCGATAGGCTTACTCTCATCTCTGAAAATATGATTGTGGTCATATATTTTTACATTTTCTCCGAAAACACAGTTATTTCCGATTTCAACCCTTTCAAGGGCATTTATTGAACAGCCGTTGTTAAAAAAGCAGTTTTTGCCAATCTTCACACCTCTGCCGCCCTCTATGCACAGAGTAAAGCCTTTTCTGAAGGTAACGCCCTTACCCAATGACAGCCGTTTTCCGAAAATAAGCCTGTAGCCGAGCTTTTTTATGCCGGCGCACATATGATATTTAGCCTTGAGTATTTTTTGTCCCATATGTGAAACCTCACTTGTCAAGATAGAGATTAATATACTTTTCCCTTACATTTTTACGCAGATTGTAGTTTTCCTCAACATCTCTGCGTGCGGCATCGGTAATTTTTTCGACCTCCTGCAAGGACATCTCTCTGACCCTGTTTACGGCTTCAACAAACTCCTGCTTATCCTTGCAGACAAAGCCGTTTACGCCGTTTTTGATAACATCACGGTTACCTATGCAGTCGCTGACAATACACAGCTTTTTAAGATACATAGCCTCAAGCAAAGCAATGGGAAGTCCCTCCCAGGCTGAGGTCAGCATAAAAATGTCGCAGTCGTTTTCAAGTCTGACAGCCTGACTCTTATCAACCCAGCCGCTGACGCTGATATTCTCGGATGTAAGCTCCGTTTTAAGCTCTCCGTCGCCTATCCATAAAAAGCTCAAGTCCTTCAGGCTCTGAGCAATACTGTTGAACACAGCGGGCATTTTCTGAGCGCCGATTCTTGCGCAGGTGCATACGGACGGTGATTCTGCATTGAAGGTGTGAGCGTCAAGCTCGCTTTCAAGCTTCGCCGCCGCCTGAATATTCAAGCCGTTGCTTATGCAAACGGACCTTTTGGTAAGCTTTTTCGCTTGTTCATATTCGCCCTGCGAACAGCCCACAACGGTTGCCCGGTTAAGCGTTCCGAGCCTTTCGATTATGCGATACAGACTGCGCTTGAGTGCAGAGGAATCGAGCATAAGAAAAGAAAAGCCGTGAGGGTTGTAAATCACACGGCGTTTTTTGCAGTTAGCAGCAAAGCGGCCAACAAATCCTGCCTTTGAGGAATGAAGGTGAACAATGTCCGGATCTTCTGCTTTTATTATTTTTTTCACCTCAAAGAAGGCCTTTAGGTCGCTCACGGGATTAATGCTTCTGCTAAAATTTTTTACCTCGACAAATCTCACCTTTTTGTCAAAGTATTCCTCAAAATTCTCCGGAGTCTCGGCTCGTTTTCCGTAAGCAATACAGATTTCAAATTCGTCTGCGGTTTCCCTGACAAGGCCGGTAAGAAAGCTGAAAACTCCGCTTCCGAAGGATTCAACAATATGCAGCACCTTTTTCTCAGACATTTGCTTCAGCTCCTTAGAATAAGGGGGAAGCTACTTGGCTCCCTCGCCCTTGAAAACGGACAAAACCGTTTTGAAAAATATTTTAATATCAAGACAAATTGAACGATATTTTACATAATACAGCTCCATAGCCATTCTGCGGTTATATGAAGTATTGCTTCTTCCGTTTGCCGCCCAAAATCCAGTAAGACCGGGCTTTACGCTCAAAAGTGCCGCCTTGTGTCTGCCGTACATATCAACCTCAGCCTTTGTTACGGGGCGAGGACCGATAATTGAAATATCCCCCTTTATGATGTTGATGAGCTGCGGCAGCTCGTCAAGGCTTGTTTTTCTCAAAAAATTACCGATTTTTGTAACTCTCGGATCATTTTCAAGCTTAAAATTCTTTTCAAACTCACGCATCTGCTCAGGAGTAAACTTTTTAATAAGCTCCTCGGCATTTGCTACCATACTTCTGAACTTAATCATTCCGAACTCCTTGCCGTTCTTTCCCACACGCTTGTGAACAAAGAACACGGGTCCCTTACTTGTAAGCTTAATTATCACCGCAATTATCAAAAACACCGGAATAAGCAAAACAGTCGCCACAACAGAGAATACCAGGTCGCAGACTCGCTTTGCAAAATCAAACAAAGGCTTCTTTTTGTAAAAAAACGAAGTCTCTGAATTTTTTGGGTTACTCATAAACTCTCTCCGATTAATAGCCGTAATATCCGTAATAATCTCCGCCGTAGCCTCTCTTGTACTTTCTTCCTTCCTCGGGCTTAACCTTGTTCACAATAACACCGAGAATTTTTCCGCCTGAACGCTCCAGTGTTTCAATCGTTTTGTTAAGCTGAGGATAGGTTGTAGAGTTGTTCTTTACCACAACCGCAACTCCGTCGGAATTCTTGATTATGGGAACAGCATCGATTACAACGCCGATGGGAGGGGTGTCAAAAATTATGTAGTCAAATCGTTTTTCAGCCTCTTTGATAAAATCAGACATCGCCTGACTTGCAAGAAGCTCGGAGGGGTTTGGCGGAACGGCTCCGTAGGACACAGCCTTCATATTTTTAAGCTTTGTATCCTGCATAACATCATCAATGGTGCACTCGTAATTGAGCAGATTTGTAACACCCGGTGACGGAGCAATGTTAAGCGCAGAATGTACATGGGGACGGCGCAGGTCACACTCGATAACAAGCACCCTTGTGCCCACCTGCTGAGCAAGAGCAGTAGCAACATTCATCGCAGTTACGGTCTTGCCCTCTCCCTTATTTGCACTTGTAAAGGCTATTTTTTTGCAGCCCTTTTTTATTATGGAATATGTAATGTTCGTTCTTGCCGTTTTAAATGATTCTCTTATTTGAAAGCCCAAAGCTTCAACATCTATTGATCTGTCAATCTTTGATTTAGCCATTTTCCTGCTCCTTATGAGTTATTAACTTCTTTGTTCCCTGTAGGCTTTTGGTTTTTCAGGTTATTTGAATAGTATTCAAAATCAGGAATTGCCGATAGCACCGGATAACCGCCGAGGGTCGTCATATTCTCACTGTATTTAATCTTAACATCAAAATAATCACGAATAAACACAAACAACAGAGAAGCGATAAGTCCGGCAAAGAATGCAAACAAAACATTTCTCGGAACATTGGGAGAAGTCGGCGTCTTGGGCATTGTAGCCTCGTCTACAATTTTAAGCTTCGAGTTGTTCTGCAGAAGCGAATCCACTGTGACGGGCGCAGTCTTTGACACTGCGTCGGCAATGACCTTTGTTTCAACCGGATCTGAATATACAATGTCTGCCTTGAATACCTCTGTATCATCTATGGAGGTAAATGTAATCATATTCTTTAGTTCAGCAGGAGTGTACTTACCGTTAAGCGATTCGGATACTGCGCTAAAGAAGTTGTTGGTATCCAAAAACTGAATGTAGGTTGCAACAAGCTTAGAGGTGTAATTATATATACTCAGTTCCTCCATTCCGCTTTTTCCGTTATACTCTACGCTTACATAAAGCTTAACGGTTGAGGTGTAGGATTTTTTGATGAACAGCTTTGTGACCAAAAATGAACCGACTGAAAAAATCAGCGACACCGCCAAAATTATTACTATATTCTTCTTGATAATCCTGAATATATCCTTTAACGAAATCTCCATAAATAAACTCCTATAAAAATCAAATTATTCACACTCATTTTTATTATATATCAAAAGCTACACTAAATCAATAAGTAAATTTTACATTATTCGGCTGAAAAAGCTTTTTTTCATAATTCTTACATTAAAAGGGATAATAACGCACCGAAAGCCTCTCTTAAGCGGAGAGGCTTTCGGTTAGGATTATTAATGATTTTGGAAAGTAGCCTTAAAGGACGAAATTACCCCGGCAATATACTTTTGAATTTCTGTAGCGTCGCCTACATTAATAGAGCCGTCACCGTTAACATCGGAGATTTCCTGATATTCCTGTGAAAATTGCACATTACCCACAAGATAATTCTGAATATGAGTAGCGTCGCTTATATCAACGCTGCCGTCCTTATTGACATCGCCTATCTGCACATTCATCACTGCTCTGATGGTAAGGTCTGCACCGAATTCATCTCCCGAGGACAAATAAAAATCGGTCAGATTCATACTGTATGAACCGATTTTAACATAAGAACGATCGCCCTTGACTGCCGGCTTGAATAAATATCCCTGTGAGGGATCAATAACAGATTCGCACGAACCAAGGCTTGCCGGCATATCATCATTTGAGGATATCCTCACACCGATTGCACCCTGCGAATCTTTTACCTTATAGGTAACCGGAATGTTATGTGTTCCGGCATAGGAAGTAACTCCGCTTGCAAGCTCCTTCCAGTTTTTCTCGTTGCTGTCGGGTATGCCGTTTTGGGTGGGAATATAGTAAATAGTGTAATCGGCGCCAACATTTGAGGTGGAGAACTCAACGCTTCTGACAGACGGCATTATGCTGTTGAAATCAAATACATTTATGAAAACCGCATCTTTAACCGGAGATCCATCGCCGTTTGTGAATCTCGTATCATATATAGTGCCGTAAGAATCAACCTTGAGAAGCTCGTTGCAGGAATGATTCTCAATTATTCCGTTTATTCCGTAATTATTGCCGAATAAATCCGAGCCGACATAGTTATCCTCATATGAAACCCAGATATAGCTCATGGTGCTGCCCCAGGAATTTTTGATAAGCCATGCGCCGTTGTTTTTAGGCTGAGCGCCCTGCCTGAAATTAGTGCGAGGATAATTGTCGTCCCAGCCGACAAACAGCACTGCGTGTCCGCCACTTGCAAGCTCCGCATCAGTATGAGTATCTCCGCAATAATACGATTTTGTTGCAGAATTATAGTTATCCGTATAATATGCGAAAGAGCCTGAAACTCCGCCGCACTCCATTATTGCAGCCTTGAATTCGTCCGGATTAGCGCAAGGAGGTGACAAAAGCTTGATTCCGCCTGCATAGAACAGCGGCTCCTTATACTCGATATCCTCAAAGAACTGTTCGGTTCGGCTCATATAGGGCAAATCGCTTTCCAAGACAACTCCGCCGGTTGAAAGATATCCGTAGCCGGCATAGGGAAATGCACCGATGTTCACACGATCTCTTTGCCAGCCGGTGCCGTCCTTTCGCTTTGAAGCCCAGTAGTTGGCGTATTCCTCGGAAAGATCATACTCTCCGTAGCCGTTTCTCAGCAAAGAGCTTTCCATTGCAGCCGTTGCAGAAAAGAAAATGCAGGTGTTTTGCGTTTTCTGATCCTTTACGGGGGTTACATATCCCTTGTCAACACTGCTGTAATATTCGGGAAGATTTGATGATCCGCTTGCAGCCTGTGACGGATAGCTTACATTCGGCGCACTTTTGTCAAGAATTACTCCGCCTGTTCTGCCTGACTGGATACTGTCGGATTCCTTTGCGTATGCTGTTACAGTGGCTCCTGCAATAAGCATAACAGCAATAACTGCAGATAATATTTTTTTCACAAAAATCACCTCGATATATTGTAGGCAGCACTCTGCCGTGAAGCTCTGATTCTGAACAGAAATCAGTTCCGATATTTTGCAAGAAAGCGTACATATACTGCGATTGCGCTCTCTTTAGTCATCGCTCGTGCGCTCGCAGGGCAACTGAGCCGAAAGCTTTAATGTATTCTTTTGACAGGAAATATCAGTTTACTGCCGTCTGCATAATTCACGATAGTGTATGCGCAAACAATGAGAATTGTTTATATCTCCTGACAAAAACTGCCGCAAAACACAACGGTTCTGCGGCAGATATCAATCACTGAGCTTACGCTTTTGTAATTGTAAGTCTGTTTGTCTTGGTGTTATAGGTAAAGGTATATGTGCCGCCTGTTGCGTTAAGGGTGAACCAATCCCAACCTGATCCAAACAATGCACTGTCTAATGTATCGGTAGCTTCAGCCTTTCTGCCAAAGTATTTTGCACCGCCGTTTGACACCTTAAACTTATAAGCACCGGGTGCGAGAGTTACAGTTCCGCTTGCTACATTTGCGTCGCTTGTCTTATTGAGAACTACTGCAATATTTGTACCAATAATGCTGTAACCTGAGTTGTTAGCCTTCTTGGGAAGTACTGTGAGGTAGTTGCTTGCCGTGTCATATGAGAACTCATAAACACCCGGCTCTGTAATATTGAGTGTGCAGAAGCCCCAGCTGTGTCCGAATACTACACGGCCGATTGCGTTTGTATACTCGCCCATTCTTCCGTAAAGCTTAACATCATCTGTTACATTGAACTTGTATGTACCAACGGGAAGCTCGATTGTGTTCTTAACGAGTGAGGTATGCTCAGTAGTCTTGAGTGCAAAGTTGAAGCTTCCTCTTACTCTGTGAGTTGAGAACTGCTCAGCTGCTGCGCTGTCACAAGTTACTGTGAGTCTGTTTGTCTTTGTGTTATAGGTAAATGTGTATGTGCCGCCTGTTGTTGTAAGAGTTGTATAACCCCAGCCTTTGCCGTACAGAGCGTTGTCGATTGTGTCAGTGTACTTGGAATTTCTGCCATAGTGAACACCGGTTTCTGCGTTTGTTACATCGAACTTGAAGGTGTTTGCTGTAAGATCAAGAGTACCGCTTACAACATTTGCATCACTTGTCTTCTGAAGAGCAAGATAGAGGTTTCCTCTGAGATAATAGGGTGAATATGTGGGATCCTCAACAGGCTCTGTGGGCTGTACTGTTGTAGTAGGCTGTACTGTTGTGGGCTGTACTGTTGTGGGCTGTACTGTTGTGGGCTGTACTGTTGTGGGCTGTACTG
>CALYYZ010000026.1 GCA_945607165.1 uncultured Ruminococcus sp.
TGCGCACGCAGGGCGCAACTGAGCGGGCAATATAAATTTTTTATTTGATAGGATTGTCGATATATTATAGTTTGTATTATTTACGATACCTTAAATATATTATACAGTTTGTTGTATTTTCCTATCAAATAAAAAGCGTGCGCATATTGTGCGTGCGCTTTCTTTAGCCATCGCTCGTGCGCACGCAGGGCGCAACTGAGCGGGCAATATAATTTTTTATTTGATAGGATCGTCGACGCATTACAGTTTGTATATTTTACGATAACTTAAATATAAATTATACAGTTTGTTGTATTTTCCTATCAAATAAAATAAGGTCGGCTTGTGATAAGCCGACCTTGAATTTAAAGCGAAAAGCAAATCAGCCCTCTTTTACAATTCTTCTGATTGTATTTGCAATATGCGGCTGAGTAAGCTCAAATTTATCAAGAAGCTCAAGTGCCGGACCGCTGTAGCCGAATCTGTCGTTTACACCGATTTTTGTAACCTTAACGGGATATTCCTCGCTTGTTACCTCGCAAACGGCATCGCCCAAGCCGCCGATGACATTATGCTCCTCTATTGTAATAATTCTGCCTGTTTCCTTGGCAGCCTTTATTATGATTTCTCTGTCGATAGGCTTGATTGTGTGGATATTGATAAGTCTTGCATTAATGCCTTCCTTTTCAAGCTCCTTTACAGCCTTTAAAGCCTCGTTTACAACAAGACCTGTTGCAATAACCGAAACATCGTTGCCCTCGTGCAGAGTAATACCCTTGCCAAGCTCAAACTCATAGGTTTCGGGGTCATTGAAGCTGTCGATTGCAAGTCTACCCAGACGGATATACACAGGGCCGTTGTACTCGATAGCAGCCTTTGTAGCCGCCATCATCTCATAGTGGTCGGCAGGGTTTAAAACAACCATACCGGGGATAGTTCTCATTATGCCGATGTCCTCAAGGCACTGATGAGTTGCTCCGTCCTCGCCTGTAGAGATGCCTGCGTGGCTTCCGGCGATTTTAACATTAAGATGAGGATAAGCTACGGAGTTCCTAATCTGCTCAAAGGCTCTTCCTGTTGCAAACATTGCAAAAGAAGCGGCAACGGGGATTTTGCCGGCAGCAGCCATTCCTGCCGCAACGCCAACCATATTGCCCTCTGCTATTCCGCAGTCAAAAAATCTTTCGGGAAACTTCTTCTTGAAAATACCCGTCTTAGTCGCAGCAGCAAGGTCAGCATCAAAAACTACTATATCGGGATTTGTTTCTGCAAGCTCGCAGAGAGCCATACCAAAGCTCTCTCTTGTTGCCATCTTAATTACATCTGCCATCAGCAAGTACCCTCCAATCTGTCAATCTCAGCCTGAAGCTCGGCTGTAGCCTGCTCATACTGCTCCTTGTTGGGAGCTGTGCCGTGCCAGCCAACCTGATTTTCCATAAAGGAGACGCCCTTGCCCTTTACGGTTTTAGCGAGAATTGCAACAGGCTTTCCCTTAACGGTCTTTGCTTTTTCAAGCGCCTGAGCAATCTGCTCAAAATCATGGCCGTCGATTTTGTAAACCTCAAAGCCGAAAGCCTCAAATTTCTTGTCCAAAGGCTCAATGCCGGCAACCTCTTCAACAGGACCGTCTATTTGGAGTCCGTTCTGGTCTACAATAAGCACAAGGTTGTCGAGCTTGTTGTGAGAAGCAAACATTGCAGCCTCCCAAACCTGACCTTCCTCAACCTCGCCGTCGCCCAAAACGGTATATGTTCTGTAGCTCTTATTGTCAAGCTTTGCAGCAAGCGCCATTCCGCAGGCTGCTGACACACCCTGTCCGAGTGAGCCGGTGCTCATATCAATGCCGGGAGTACCCTTCATATCGGGATGCCCCTGAAGCATAGCACCCACATGACGCAAAACAGAAAGCTCGGCCCATTCAAAATAGCCCTTGAGCGCAAGCGTTGCATAAAGGCTCGGACAGCAATGACCCTTTGAAAGTACAAAACGGTCTCTGTCCTCCCAATCGGGATTGGACGGATCAACATTCATCTCTTTAAAGTATAAATAGGTAAAAATATCCGCTGCCGAAAGCGAACCGCCGGGATGTCCCGACTTTGCGTGGTAGGTACCGAGTATTGCACCCATTCTTGACTTTGCCGCAAGAATTTGAAGCTGCTTGATTTCTGAGCTGTCCATAAATACATTCCTTTCAGAATAGACTAAGGCTGAGTATGTGATACACATAACTCAACAAATACAATTATACACAATCAAAATACAAATTTCAACATTTTTTTGCGATTTAAAAAAATATCGGTAAATTCGAGTAATATCACACTTGAAAGAAAATACTTTTGTGCTATAATTAAATAGCAACACAAAATAGCAAAATTAAAGTGAGGTTGTTCCTATGCTGTTGACTGCCGATGTCGGAAATACAAACATAAAATTCGGTGTTTATTGCAACGACGAGCTGAAATATAAGCTTGTAGTATCTACCGACACACGCAAAACGGGAGATGACTTTGCCGTTGCTCTCTACAGCTTTTTTCAGATTCACGGCATTGACCCATCCTCTGTCAACGCTTCAATAATCAGCTCGGTTGTACCTAAAATCACCTACCCTCTGCGCAGTGCCGTCAAAACAGTCACGGGTGCAAACAGTCTTGTTGTGGGACCCGGAATAAAGTCGGGACTTGATATCAAAATCGACCACCCCGAAACGCTCGGCGCAGATATTGTAGCAGGCTGTATAGGGGCTTGCGAAAAGTACTCGGCTCCGCTGATTATGATATTTATGGGAACGGCAACTGCAATAGTGTATGTTGATGAGAACCGTTCGTTTCTCGGAGGAGCAATCGCTCCGGGAGTTGGGATTTCTCTTGACACCCTCACCAAAAAGGGTGCGCTTCTCTTTGATGTGGATTTAAAGGCTCCGAAAAAGGTTGTAAATACCAACACTGCCGACTGTATCCGTTCCGGAATTATGTTTGGCACAGCGTGTATGCTTGACGGTATGATAGACAAGTTTATGGCTGAGTTTAACACCGACTGCAAGGTTGTTGCAACAGGAGGCTTGGCTCCTTTAATGATAAAAAACTGCCGGCACGACATTATTTTTGACGAAAACATTATCCTTGACGGCCTTGCCTGCATATATAAAAGGAACATCAGAACTACACCTCGAAACTGACGATTTTTGTCTGAACGCCGTTTATCGGCTTCAAATATTATTTGCGTTTCACCCGAGGAAATATTCGGGGAAGCAGCAGGAGGTTTTATTAATGAAAAAAACACAAACACAGAAAATCTACAGACTCGTCGGTCTGGCAATTCTCACGGCTCTTATTGTTGCGCTTCAAATAACCGCAACCTTTTTCCCGCTGAAGCCGTTTTCGATTACGCTTGCACTCATTCCTATTGTAATCGGCGCTGCTCTCTATGGTGCAGGTGCAGGTGCCTGTCTCGGCGCAGTATTCAGCGTTATAGTCGTTGCAATGTGCATATTCGGTTTTGATGTGGGCGGCGCAATGGTCTGGAATTCAAATCCCCTGATGTGCATTGTGGTTTGTATGCTCAAGGGCACAGCCGCAGGATTCTGCTCGGGACTTGTATATCGCAAGCTAAGCAAAACAAACTCAATTCTTGCAGCTGCATCGGCAGGTATTTTATCTCCCATTGTAAACACAGGCACATTCATCATAGGTATGCTGCTTTTCTTCAAACCGGTTCTTGAAGTCTGGTCAGGCGGTACCGATGTTCTCTATTATGCAATCATAGGTCTCACAGGAGTAAACTTCCTTGTAGAGCTTGGTGTAAACCTTGTTATTATTCCCGTTATAGTCAGAGTAATCGGGGCAGTACAAAAAGCACTATAAAATAATTAATTATAATACATTTTGCGGGCGGTGATCTCCGCCCGTAATTTATTACGGTGATATATATGCAGGACAAAATTCTTGGATTCCTTATAAAATCAAAGGACTATGTGTCAGGTCAGGAGATTTCAAATCAGCTCGGAGTATCCCGTCAGGCAGTCTGGAAAGCGATAAATACACTGAAGGAAAAAGGGTATGAAATTGAGTCTGTCACAAAAAAAGGCTACCGGCTCACTTCCCTCCCGACTTATATCAATGAGGCTTCACTTAAGGCGAATCTGAAAACAAGTATAATAGGAAAAGAGCTTATTGTACTTGACAGCGTAACCTCAACAAACGATTACCTTAAGGAGCTTGGCAGCAAAGGCTGTGCAAACGGAACTGTAGTCACTGCCCGTGAGCAGGTTGCCGGAAAAGGCAGATTGGGAAGGTCGTGGAAGGCAGCCAAGGACAGCTGCATAATGTTTTCACTGCTTTTAAGGCCCTCAATGGCACCCTCTGAGGTTGCAGCAATCACCCCTCTTGCGGGGCTTGCGGTCTGCAAGGCTATTCGGGAATTCACAGGTCTTGATTGTATGATAAAGTGGCCTAACGACATTATTGTCGGCAAGAAAAAGCTTGTAGGTATTCTCACGGAAATGAGCGCCGAATTTGACGCAGTGGAGTACACCATAACAGGAATAGGCATAAACATTGAGCAAACAGCCTTTCCCGAAGAAATATCCCACAAGGCAACCTCGCTGCTGCTTGAAACCGGCAGACATATTGACAAAAACAAATTTCTTGCCTGCGTTCTGCTGAGTCTTGAAAACGAGTTCATCAAAAACAACCTCGAACTGTCGAACACTGCTCTGAGCGAATATACCGAGCTGTGCGCCACTGTCGGCAGGAGCGTAACCTTCAACAGAGGAACACACAAAATAAGCGGTATGGCTGTCGGTGTAGCTAAAAGCGGCGAATTAAAGATAATGCTTTCAGACGGCACAATCTGCAATGTTAATTCAGGCGAGGTCACTGTTCAAGGAATATATTAAGGAAACACTGATTAAATCGTTTGTGCATATTGGGCAGTCGGATTTTTTAGGTAAACCGGCAAAAAATATGCAAGCAAGATGTGCAAACAGCCTTCAGCGTGATTTATTCAATGGTTCCTTAAATCAGCAATCAGGGCGGCTAAACTTAGTTTGCCCTGATTTTGTATACAATTCCGATACAACACCGATGTATATTATTGTCGAAGGGACGGTAAAACCGATGGCTAAAATTCTTGTTGCAGAAGATGAAGAAAATATTTCAAGACTCATTATAATGGCTCTCACACAAATCGGGCATAAGTGCAAAGCCGCATTTGACGGAGAATCAGCGGCAGATATGATTGACCTTGACAGCTTTGATTTGATTCTCTTAGATATTATGCTCCCGAAAATTGACGGTCTTGAGCTTATGGAATATATAAAAAATTTCAGCACACCTGTAATCTTTATCACGGCAAAAAGCAGTATTGAGGATAAGGTGAAGGGACTAAACTCAGGAGCAGATGACTATATCACAAAGCCTTTTGATGTTGCGGAGCTGCAGGCAAGGGTTGAAGCTGTACTGCGCAGATACAACAAGGCTCAGCAGATTATCGCTTTTGATGACATTATCATTGACACAAGCTCACGAATTGTAACAAAGGGCGGAAAAAGCGTTGAACTCACGCTAAAGGAGTATGAGATTCTTCTGCTCCTGGTAAAAAACAAAAATATTGCCCTGTATCGTGAGACCATTTACGAAAGAGTGTGGAAAGAGCCTTTTATGGGCGACACCAGAACAGTGGATTTGCACATACAGAGGCTCAGGAAAAAACTCGGAATAAAAAACAGGATTCAGTCTGTCTTTAAGGTAGGCTACCGATTTACCGATTATCAACGGAGATGATTTTTTGAAATTTGCTTGGAAAATATTTTTTGTTTCCTTCCTGATTATTATTATTTCCTTCGGTACAGGCGGCTTCATACTTATTAATTATCTTTTTTCCTCAACCCTGTCCGACAGAACAGAGTCTGTTTGCGATAATAACAGCTATATTACCGCCTCACTGTATGCTATCGAAATAAACGCCGAATCAATGGGCTACAGCGAAAAGTATTACAACTATATTATGACCAGCTTTACCGAACAGGTTTCAGGCTCAAATTCCGATACTAAAATAGAAATCGGCTCTGCGCATAATATGAACAGCTTTGACAATAAGAATTTCATTGCCGACATTTCTCCTAACGAAAGAGCCTGCCGTTATGTTGAGCACGAAGGCAAAAACTATATTCAGGTAATCAGCAGAATAAAAACAGTGTTTCACGATCTCTACATTGAAACAATCACCGACACAACCGATATATATGCGGCACGATCGGGCTACTGTCAAATCTACACGATAGTTCTTATCTGTGTAACACTCTTTGCTTCGCTTGTATTGGTGTTCTTTTCAATATTCCTCACCCGACCACTTGTGAGGCTTTCAAGTGCAACAAAGGAAATTGCACAGGGGAATTTTTCCAAACGGGTTATCCCGAAAGGCAGCAAGGAAATCCGTGAGCTGTCGGAGAGCTTTAATACTATGGCGCAAAACATTGAGGATTATTCTGAAAAATTGCGCAGGTCTGCAAGGGATAAAGATCGTTTTGTGGCAAACTTCACTCACGAGCTGAAAACTCCTCTTACCTCTGTTATTGGCTATGCGGATATGCTCAGAAGCTATGAGCTTGACGCAGATCGTCGCCGGGAATGTGCCGATTATATTTGCAACGAGGGCAAAAGGCTCGAAGCACTTTCGTCAAATCTGTTACAGCTTATGGTGCTCAGAAATGACGAGATAAAGCTAACCGAAATTTCTGTAGAAATTCTGATAAAGGAGATTGCCTCGAGCGTCAGATTCCTGCTAAAAAAATATGAGATAAAGGTTGAAGCCGGTTTTCAGCCTGCGCAGATATCTGTTGAGCCGTCGCTCATAAAAACTCTGATTTATAATCTTATCGACAATGCCTGCAAGGCTTCCGAAAAGGGACAGGTAATTCATTTGAAGGGTGAAATAAAAAACGACCGATACGCCTTTACGATAACCGATGAGGGATGTGGAATTCCAAAGGACGAGCTTGATAAAATTACCCAGCCGTTTTATATGATTGATAAATCCCGTTCACGAAAGATGGGCGGTGCAGGCTTGGGACTTTCACTTTGCTGTGAAACAGCAAGGCTTCACGGCTCCGAGCTTGAGTTTAAAAGTGAAGACGGCAAGGGCACCGAGGTAAGCTTTACAGTTGCGCTTGTAAAGGAAGGTGAAGCAAATGATTAGAGCCGTCAAGTATATTCTTTGCACAATACTAACGCTGTGCATAACATTGGGAATGATTTTGCTTCCGTATGCCTACTTTGATATATCCGATTCAAACGCAATGAGCAACTACAAAAAGTATACCTTTAGTTCTGCTCAATCCGAAGCCGACCTGATGATAGATGACCTCTATTCCCTGTTCTATTCGGGCACTGCAATGTGGCTGGACTATGACGGCCCGTCCGATTCAGAGTGTTACTCTAAAGCCGTTACTGCCCTTAAAACAATGAAGGACTGCTTTTCAGACGGAAGCTACGGTGCGGTCTTGCTGGATACGATACTGAGTACTAATTGGAATATCGTGAATTTTGAAACAAAGGTATTGAGCGGCGCTGTCAAAGACACGCCCGTTTCAATCCCGATGTTTTATTTTGAGCTGTCTGCCTATAACGAATACGCTCTGGAGCTATTGGTTGATTTACGGACAAATCTGATTTATCAACTTACAGCATTTTGCCCCGATGAAAATGTATATAGAGCCTATCACCAATACGATAATTCCTATGCTTATGAAAAAGTAAGGGTTAACATGGTTGAAGCTCTCAATAATTACTATGAGTACAGCTCCTGCTCGTTTGATTTTGAAGACAACAAGGCAGAGATTTTGCTTTTTCCGGAACCCTATTCAAATATTACAGGCAGTATTTCTGAGTATGGCTCGGAAGATTCCTACTGATTTTATTGTACCGATTCATTCAGCGAAACACCGAATGAATCGGTTATGTCTGTCATTTATGTATCTTTAAATTATACAGTTTGTTGTATTTTCCTATCAAATAAAAAAACCCTTCCGTCAAGGAAGGGCTTTTTGATTTGAATTAATTAACCTTTTTTCTTCTCAGACTTTACGAGCATAAATACTGCTGAACCGCAAGCTGCAAGTGAAAGAAGAACCACTACATAAGGAAGAGCCTCGTTAGAGCCTGTCTGAGGAGACTTGCCGCTGTTATCTGTAGAAACAGTGCCTGTAGCAACCTGGCCGCCCTTCTTGTAGATAGGTGTAACCTTAACATCGCCTGTGATAATGAGGTCTAACTCAGTGTCTGTAAGACTACCGTCTGTTGTGTAAGGACCTTCAATTACCCAGTGGTCAAAAGTAAAACCGGGATTGGGCTTAGGAACGATGTGAACGGTCTGATTTCCTTCGGGGTCAATTCCTGTAGTAAACTCGTAGCTGCCATCTCCGCCCTCGGTGGGAATAACCTCTACTGTGTACTCTAAAGAAGCAGTAGGACTTTCTACAGCGAAAGCAGGAACAGTTGCGAATACAACCAGCATCAACGCCATAATTACTGAAACCATCTTTTTCATTGTCTTTTTCCTCCTTAACATAATACTAAGAAAATTGCTATAATTCTCTAGTTCTTGCAGATAGTATATCATATTATTTTTAAATTGTAAATATATAATGTGCAATTTTTTTTAAAAATTTTGCTGAACTTGCTTTCTTAAATCAGTCGAATACACACCTAATACCGGCAATATCGTAATTTTGCCGTTTATTGTATTGCATAATGATGAAATAATATGTATAATAGTAATTTAAGAAAATACCAAAAAACATATTATATAGATAAAGAGGTATTTACAATGAAAGTATCTGAACTTCAGAAGAAAATAATTGAACTGAAAAAGGAAAAAGATGTATGCATCATTGCCCACAGCTACCAGTCTCAGGATATTTTAGAGGTTGCCGACTACACAGGCGACAGCTACAAGCTCAGTATTGATGCGTCAAAGGCAAGGAACAAGACAATTCTGATGTGCGGTGTGCGTTTTATGGCGGAAACCTGTAAAATACTTTCGCCGGAAAAGACCGTTTATCTTGCTCAGCCTACCGCCGGATGCAGTATGGCAGACCAAATGGACAGGCAGCTTATTTCACAGGTTAAAAAAATGTATCCCGATTATGCGGTTGTGGCTTACATAAACACAACTGCTGAGCTGAAAACTATTTGTGATGTTTGCGTTACAAGCTCATCTGCGGTGAAGATTGTCAATAATATGGACGCTCAAAATATTCTTTTTATACCCGACTGCAACCTTGGAGCCTATGTTGCAAAGCAATGCCCCGACAAGAATATCAAGCTTTTAAACGGAGGCTGTCCGATTCACGCCTGCGTTAATACCGACGATGTAAAAAAAGCAAGGGCAATGTATCCCGGTGCCGAGCTTCTGGTTCACCCTGAGTGTCTGCCTGAGGTTGTCGAGACGGCAGATTATGTCGGCTCAACATCGGGCATTATGAATTATGCGATTAATTCCGACAAAAAGGATTTTATCATAGGCACGGAAATAAGCATTGCCGAGCATTTGCAATATATGTGTCCCGATAAAAACTTCTATATTCTCTCACAAAAGCTCATTTGCTCAAATATGAAGGCTACTACCCTTATGGATGTATACAACTGTCTTGCGGGCAGAGGCGGAGAGGAAATTGTGCTTGACAACGCAACAATTAACGATGCAAGAAAGTGCATTGACGAAATGATTAGGCTCGGCGGTTGATAGGTATGACTAAAAAAGCATTGATTGCTATGAGTGGAGGAGTTGACAGCTCCGTTTCCGCTTATCTCATAAAAGAACAGGGCTATGACGCAACCGGAATAACGCTCAAGCTGTTTGACGGTGAAAAGGACAAGTCAAAGGAAAAAACCTGCTGTTCTCTTGATGATATTGACGACGCAAGAAGCGTATGCCGAAAGCTCGGCATACCGTATTATGTGTATAATTTCAAGGACAGCTTCAGAGAAAATGTAATTCAGCGTTTTATCAGTGCCTATGAAAACGGCACAACACCGAATCCCTGTATTGACTGCAACAGATATATAAAATTTGAAAAGCTCATTCGCCGTGCAGATGAGCTTGACTTTGATTATGTTGTAACCGGTCATTACGCAAGAATTGAATATGATGAAAAATCAGGCAGATATCTGCTCAAAAAATCCGTTGACCTTTCAAAGGATCAGAGCTATGTGCTGTATTCGCTTAGTCAGGCGCAGCTTGCAAAAACACTTTTTCCGCTTGGCTCAATGACAAAAAACGAGACAAGACAGATTGCCGAGCAGCTTGGTCTTGTGAACGCCGCAAAAAAGGACAGTCAGGATATCTGCTTTGTTCCCGACGGTGATTATGCAGGCTTTATTGAGCGCTACACGGGCAAAAGCTATCCTAACGGAGCATTTGTTGACGAGTCTGGAAATGTTTTGGGCGAGCACAAGGGAATTATCCGCTACACAGTCGGTCAAAGAAAGGGGTTAGGACTTGCTCTGCCCTGTCCGATGTATGTTAAGCGCAAGGACTTGGAAAGAAACGAGGTTGTCTTGTGCAGAAACGAGGCTCTGTTCTCAAAGGAGCTTATTGCTCAGGATGTTAACCTGATTTCCTGCGATAAAATAGAAAAACCAATGAGAATAAAGGCAAAGGTTCGTTACAATCAGTCCGAACAGCCTGCCACAGCCTTTGAGCTTCCCGACGGCAGATTAAAGGTGGTCTTTGACGAGCCTCAAAGGGCAATTTCAAAGGGACAGGCGGTTGTTTTATACGACGGAGATATTGTCGTCGGCGGCGCAACAATAGTATAAAGCGATAAAGCTTCATAGCCTTAGCCCGTATACCTACATATTCCCAAAGTAAAAACATTGACAAAACATAGGGAAAATGAGATAATATAAAGGTTAAATACGAACGGCGGCTGCCGTTCTTTACTTTGCAAAAAGAGGAGAAATGATGATGGCAAAGGAACTTGCAAAATCCTACAATCCCTCGGAATTTGAGGATAGAATTTACGATTTTTGGATAAAGGGCAACTACTTCCACGCCGAAGTGGACAAGGACAAAAAGCCCTATACTATTGTTATGCCCCCGCCGAATATCACAGGTCAGCTTCATATGGGTCATGCCCTTGACGAAACCCTGCAGGATATTCTTATCCGCTGGAGAAGAATGCAGGGCTACAGTGCGCTCTGGCTTCCCGGCACAGACCACGCTTCAATCGCAACAGAGGCAAAGATTGTTGAAGCAATGCGCAAGGACGGGGTTACAAAGGACGAGATAGGCAGAGAGGGCTTTCTGAAAAGAGCTTGGGAATGGAAGCGTGAATACGGCGGAAGAATCACAAGTCAGCTTCGCAAGCTCGGCTCAAGCTGTGATTGGGAGCGTGAACGCTTTACAATGGACGAAGGCTGCAGCGAGGCTGTTAAGGAGGTTTTCGTTAAGCTTTACGAAAAAGGACTTATTTACAGAGGAGAGCGCATAATCAACTGGTGTCCTCATTGCTGTACATCTATTTCGGACGCTGAGGTTGATTTCAGCGAGCAGGACGGCTCCTTCTGGCATCTGCGCTATCCGCTTACAGACGGCAGCGGTTATGTTCAGCTTGCTACCACCCGTCCGGAAACATTGCTGGGAGATACCGCTGTGGCAGTTCACCCCGATGATGAGAGATATAAGGATATAATCGGAAAAACGGTTACCCTTCCGATTGTCGGCAGAGAAATTCCGGTTGTTGCCGATTCATATGTTGAGCCTGAGTTCGGAACAGGTGTTGTAAAGATTACTCCCGCCCATGATCCTAACGACTTTGAGGTGGGACTCCGCCATAATCTTGATGTAATAAATGTTATGGACGATACCGCCCATATGAACGAAAAAGCGGGTAAATACGAGGGAATGGATCGCTATGAGTGCAGAAAGGCAATCGTAAAAGACCTCGAAGACGGCGGCTTCCTTGTTAAAATCGAGCCTATTAAGCACAATGTAGGCACCTGCTACCGCTGTAAAACCACGGTTGAGCCGAGAGTTTCAAAGCAGTGGTTTGTAAAAATGCAGCCTCTTGCCGAGCCTGCAATTAAGTGCGTAAAAAACGGTGAAACAAAAATTATCCCCGAGCGATTTGAAAAGGTTTATTATCACTGGATGGAAAACATCAAGGATTGGTGCATTTCCCGACAGCTCTGGTGGGGACACAGAATACCTGCGTGGTACTGTGAGGACTGCGGGGAGATTATTGTTGCAAAGGAATCTCCTTGCGTTTGCCCAAAATGCGGAAAATCGCATTTACATCAGGACGAGGATACTCTCGACACATGGTTTAGCTCGGCACTCTGGCCGTTCTCAACGCTCGGCTGGCCTGAGAAAACTCCCGAGCTTGAATATTTCTATCCCACAAGTACTCTTGTAACAGGCTATGACATTATTTTCTTCTGGGTTGCAAGAATGATTTTCTCAGCCCTTGAGCAGACAGGCGAACCGCCGTTTAAGACTGTGTTTATGCACGGAATCGTTCGTGATGAAAACGGCGTCAAGATGTCAAAATCTCTCGGCAACGGTATTGACCCCCTTGAGGTTATCGAAAAATACGGTGCCGACGCACTCAGATTTTTCCTTGCAACGGGTAACTCGCCGGGAAATGATATGAGATACTCCGACAAGCGTGTTGAGGCTTGTGCTAACTTTGCCAATAAGCTTTGGAACGCTTCTCGCTATGTTCATATGAACATCGACGATTATAATGTAGAAAACAAGCTTCCCGACACCCTCACCACCGAGGACAGGTGGATAGTTTCAACGCTCAACACGGTTGCAAAGGAAGTAAACGAAAACCTCGAAAAATTTGAGCTTGGAATTGCCGTTCAAAAGGTTTACGAGTTTATAAGAGACTGCTACTGCGATTGGTATATTGAGCTTGTAAAGGCAAGACTTGCAAGCGAGGGAGAGGACGCACAGAACGCAAGACAGGTTCTTTTGTATGTGCTTGACCGTATTCTCAGACTTCTTCATCCCTTTATGCCGTATGTAACCGAGGAGATCTGGCAGACTATCCCCCACGAGGGCGAAACCGTAATGCTTGCCGAATATCCTTCTTACAACAAAGAGCTTCATTTCCCTGACGCTGTTGCAGAGATGGAAAGAGTTATGGACGCAATCCGTGCTATCCGCAACAGAAGAGCAGAGATGAATGTTCCTCCGTCAAGAAAAGCAAAGGTTTATGTTGCTACAAAATTCCCCAAAACCTTCTCTGACGGTACGCCGTTTATTCAGAAGCTTGCTTCTGCAAGCGAGGTTGAGGTTGCAGACAGCTTTGAGATTGAGGGAGCTGTAACTATCGTAACAGCGGA
>CALYYZ010000027.1 GCA_945607165.1 uncultured Ruminococcus sp.
AAAAACAGTTATTTTTACGGTACAGCTCACCAGTATCTTCATTCAGAGGTAGGTAAAAGATTTATGATTACCGGTTGCCCCTGCGATGATTGCAAACACAATAGGGGAGGTGCGTTGTAATGCAAATGATTTCTGAAATGTTTTCCTATGGATTTATAGTCAGAGCTTTTATTGTCGGAACCCTCGTTTCGCTCTGCGCTTCGCTTCTCGGAGTAACTCTTGTACTAAAACGCTATTCAATGATCGGCGATGGCTTGTCCCATGTAGGCTTTGGAGCACTTGCTGTAGCAGCTGCACTTAATCTTGCTCCGCTTGAGGTTGCCGTTCCTGTAATAATTCTTGCTGCCTTTTTACTGCTTCGGCTCTCCGAAAGCAGTAAAATAAACGGAGACGCTGCCATTGCCGTGATATCAAGCACTTCACTCGCTATCGGAGTTGTATGCGTAAGCGTATCAGGCGTAAATACCGATTTGAATTCATATCTGTTCGGCAGTATACTTGCAACCTCTGTTTCCGATACTGTAATTTGCGGCATATTGGCGGTGATAGTAATTGCTATCTTCATTGTATTTTATAACAAAATTTTTGCTGTTACCTTTGATGAAGGCTTTTCAAAGGCTACCGGCTTAAGAACCGGTGCATATAATACAGTAATTGCTTTATTGACTGCGCTTACAATAGTAATCGGAATGAGAATAATGGGGACTTTGCTTATTTCGGCTCTGATCATTTTTCCTGCATTATCCTCAATGCGTGTTTGCAAACGATTCAGGACTGTTATAATTTGCTCGGGTATTTTGTCCATATGCTGTTTTTTCATAGGACTTATCGCTTCTTATGCATTAGATACCCCGACAGGTGCGAGCGTTGTTATAGTCGATGCAGTTGTCTTTGCGTTGTTTTTGCTGTTTGAATTGATAAAGAGTGTAAAATGCAGAAACAATATTGTCGATGAATAAATTTCCTATTTAGAAAAATAATTACCAAAAAATCATTTTATATTGTGTATAAATCTCCAAAAGAATAATAAATTATATGTGTAAATTAACAAGTATAGTAAAAATTATTTATAGTAATTGTACAAAATTTTTAAAATAATTAAATAATGCTGGAATTATTCTGAAAATGTGGTAAAATATATGTACGGACATAGGTTCATTCAAACTCAAGGAGCAATAGGTATGAGCTGCAATAAAATCATAACAATCACAAGACAATACGGTTCGGGCGGTAGAGACATTGGCAGAGCGCTCGCACAAAAGCTTGAGGTTTCATTTTATGACAAGGAGCTTATTACCCTTGCGGCAAAAGAAAGCGGTGTGCACCCTGAGGTGTTTGAAGAGGTTGATGAAAGACCGACCAACAGTCTGCTGTATTCGTTGTCCACAGGACTTTTTAGGTATGGTAACGGTTTTTCAACAATGAATGATTTGCCCGTAAATGATCGACTGTATATTCTGCAGCATAAGATAATTAAGGAATTAGCTGAAAAAGAGAATTTTGTTGTTGTCGGAAGATGTGCTGATTATGTATTAAGAGATTGTCCGAATGTTGTGAAGGTATATATTTACGCTGACATTGACAGCCGAGTGCAGAGAGCTGTAGAAAGACAGGAGATTGACCCCGCCAGAGCAAAGCAGGCGGTATTGAAAGCAGACAAAAACAGAGCAAATTATTATAGTTTCTATTCGGGAAAGAAATGGGGACTTGTTGAGAATTATGATCTTTGTATTAACAGCACCCACATTTCCGATGCACAGGCTGTTGACCTGATTATAAAATATATTGATATTTTAAATCAGGCATAGCTGCATAATTCTGCTTCTCCCGAATATACTGTAATGTTTACAAGGGAGGTGTAATTATGAAATTTGTTGTTATGGATCTTGATGACTTCATTTTTGGTAATGAGGAATGGCATCAGAGTGAAAGATAATCGTAATATGATCGCAATGATTATTGATTATTAATATGAATTTAAAAAGAAATTAATCGCTGATTATTTTTCATTGACATAAAATCAAACGGAAAAGCGGAGGCTACTCATAGTAGTCCTCCGCTTTTCCTGCCCTTAAAACGAAACGAGGGCATGCAATTCAGTATATTACACAACAGTGCAAAATATTCTAATCATCGTTGCCGATAAATGATAAAGGATCTGCATATTCATCGTCCACTTTTACCGCAATGTGAATATGAGCCTCGTCAGTCTCCTCAAACGGGACTGTTCCTATTACTCCCAGCTTTTGTCCTGTGCTTACAGAATCGCCTTCGCTCACACATATATCCTTTATGCCGCTGTATATGCAAACAGAGTTGTTTATTGAAATCTCAATCGTATTGCCGTACATTTTATCCTCATAAACTTTTGTAACGGAGCCTTCGCACATTGCAGTTACCTCATCGCCGAGCTTTCCGCAAAAGTCAGTACCTAAATGCGGCTTCCAAACATTCAGAGTTTTAAAGTAAATACTGTCCGTACTAAACCCCCTTAGAATATTGCGCTGGTTAAGCGGATAGGTCAGTGAAATCTCAGTGGAAAGCATAGTTTGCAGTGCGTCTTTTCTTTCGCCGTCAGAAGTCTCTGTTGTCTCTTGAGTTGTTTCCGGATTCGCCGCAGTCGGCATACCTATTGTAGGCATAGGAGAGGTTACTCCCGTCACAGGCTGATTAACTGCCTGTACCGAGGGTTTCGTAGCAGTAATTTCTGTTTGTTTACCGGTTGTAACGGTGTTGTATGTTGAATACACAGCCATACATACTGCAATTAAACAGATAGAAAATGCTGTATAAAAGCCGATCTTTTCCCTGCGGCTCCTCTTTTTCCTTCGTTTGCTGTTATAATAATCGCTCATAAAAGCACCTCCGCTTTTATTATCGTCAGGCGCAGGTAATTTATTCATTATTTTATATGTCAATTAATAATAAATGATAAATTATATATTTTCCGGCAATTTATAAAACAGAATAGCTGTTGACTAAAAACTCAAGTTGTAGTATAATCCTTTAACACACACAAACAATCATTTATAAGATAAAGTAAAAGCCGGCTGCGAGAGGATGTGAATAATCTATGTGGATAATTCTCCTGTTGATTGTTATTGTTGCAGTTGTAATTGCAGGAAGCTTTGTCCGTTCCTCAAACTACAATTACAGAATAGGCAGCGGAATGTTTAAAAGCAGCGACGATAACCTTGAAGAGAAGGAAGAAATTTCTGATAAAGAATATTATGACAGAGATGGTTTGTTAAAATGATGAGTGATACCATAGAGGCAAACAGACATACAGTAATTGACAATAAATAAAAATGCCGCAGGGGAAATCATCCTTTCCTCAGCGGTATTTTCATTTATTTTATATTTCCGAATTCTTTCAAATGTTGTTTCAGTGCAGAAAATGTTTCTTCGCTGATAACATGCTCAATTTTGCAGGCATCAGCTACAGCTATCTCCTTATCTACCCCGAGCCGTTCAAACAGCTCAGACAACACAGTATGTCTTTCAAAGGTTCTTTCGGCAATGTCTTTTCCAGAAGCTGTAAGCTTAAGAGCACCGTCTTTATCCATTGTGATATATCCGCCGTCTCTTAAAATCCCCATAGCTCGGCTAACGCTCGGCTTTGAATATCCCATCTTTTCACAGACATCAATAGACCTAACAAAGCCTGATTTTTTGCTTAGAACATATATAGTTTCCAGATACATTTCACCTGATTCTTTTAGCTGCATATTTTGTACTCCTAAATTCTATTGCTTGCTGAGTAAATAATAACATATTCGGTTAAGTAAATCAATTAGAATTACCATAATCGTAGTTTACAGTGTAAGAAAGCGGCGCATATTTTGCGTGTGCTTTCTTTAGCCATCGCTCGTGCGCACGCAGGGCGCAACTGAGCGGGCAATATAAATTTTTTATTTGATATCATCGTCTATGCATTACAGTCTGTATTTTTTACGATATCTTATACTAATTCCTTAAAATTCTGCAAAACCCTTCAAAATTAATCAGCATAGATTTTTTTTAATATGTAACTTTCGTTCATATCCTGAACTGATATATTTTAAAAAAAACTCTTGATTTTATCCTGTTATTGTTCTAAAATAATAGGAGTGTAAAAAGAAAAGAAGGAAGTATTTATGTTAACTCTTGACAAGATATATCACGCTTCATATGTGCTTAAGGATGTAATCCGTCCGACAAATATCGTAAAAGCACCGTCAATCACAGATGACTGTGATGTTTATCTGAAACCCGAAAATCTTCAGATTACAGGCTCCTTTAAGGTCAGAGGCTCAGGCTACAAAATCTCACAGCTTTCCGATGAGGAGAAAAAAAGAGGAGTTATTGCCTGTTCGGCAGGTAATCATGCTCAGGGTGTTGCGTTAGCAGCAACAAAGTACGGAATAAAATCCTTGATTTGTCTGCCTGACGGTGCGCCTATTTCCAAAATTGAGGCTACAAAGGGCTATGGGGCAGATGTTTGTATGGTACCCGGTGTTTATGATGACGCATACAATGAGGCTCTTAGACTTCGTGACGAAAAAAACTATACCTTTATTCATCCCTTTGATGATGAAAATGTTATTGCCGGTCAGGGTACAATAGGTATAGAAATTCTGAATGAAATGCCTGATGTTGACGCTGTTGTTGCTGCAATCGGCGGCGGTGGACTGCTTTCGGGTGTTGCGTGTGCAATAAAAAGCCTGAATCCAAACATAAAGGTTTACGGTGTTCAGGCAGAGGGCGCTCCCTCAATGTATGAGTCTGTCAAAAAAGGAGAGCCTGTGTGTCTTGATTCGGTTTCTACCATTGCCGACGGTATTCAGGTAAAATCTCCGGGTGAACATACATTTAAGTACATACAGAAATATGTAGATGATATCGTAACTGTTTCCGATGACGAAATCTCTTCTGCAATTCTCAAGCTTATCGAAACTCAGAAAATGATTGCAGAGGGAGCAGGTGCGGCTCCTGTTGCTGCCGTAATGTTCAATAAGCTTCCCATAAAGGGAAAAAAGGTAGTGTGCATTGTTTCCGGCGGTAATATTGATGTTACCATTCTCTCAAGGGTAATCAAAAGAGGTTTGCTTATGACAGGAAGGCAGCAGACGGTTTGCATTGAGCTTCAGGATAAGCCCGGTCAGCTGCTCGCCGTTTCAAAGATTATAGCCGAAAAGGGCGGTAATGTAATTTCGATTCACCACGAAAGAGCAAGCGAAGGCACCGATGTAAACGGTTGTTACCTGCGTATTGTGATGGAAACCCGAAACTATGACCATGTAAAGGAAATTCACGACGCTCTGATGGGCGCAGGATTTAAGCTTGTATAAACGGAGGAATTATTATTATGGAAAAGATTTACACAAATAACGCTCCCGATGCTATCGGTCCGTATTCACAGGCAGTTAAGGTTAACGGTCTTGTTTTCACCTCAGGACAGATTGCTATTAACCCTGCTACCGGCGCAGTTGAGGCTCAGACTATCGAGGCTCAGACAGAGCAGGTATGCACAAATCTTAAAAATGTACTTGAAGCAAGCGGCTCATCTCTTGAAAAAGCTGTAAAAACTGTGTGCTTCCTCAAAAATATGGAGGATTTCGCTAAGTTTAACGAGGTTTACGGAAAGTATTTTACAGAGAAGCCTGCCCGTTCCTGTGTTGCGGTAAAACAGCTTCCTAAGGATGTTTTGGTTGAGGTTGAGGTTATCGCCGAGGTTTGATTTAAAACTATAATATTTCAAAAAAACTTTGCATTAGAATAAAATTCCTACAAGAAAGCGTGCGCATATTGTGCGTGCGCTTTCTTTAGCCATCGCTCGTGCGCACGCAGGGAGCAACTGAGCGGGCAAAATAAATTTTTTATTTGTTAGGATCATCGATTCATTATAGTTTGTATTATTTACGATAACTATAATATGAATTATACAGGGTGTTGTATTATACTATCAAATAAAGAAAAAATCCACCATCAAGGTGGATTTTTTGCTTTATCATATTTATACTAATTCCTGATAGAAAGTAGACTTATATTTGCGAGGATAATTTCCGCAGCACTGCGTTGTCGTGTATTAGTTTTCTTTCAGCTTGAAACCGTCATACTTACCTATATCACAAAGCTTGATTTCGTGACAGCCGAGTCTTGTGCTCAGCGGAGCAAGCTCCATATAGTCGCCGTAAAGAAATGTCAAATACTCATCATATCTTTCCGGTACGGGGAGCTTATATCCCTCAAAGTCAACATAAATAACCTTATCAAGAAGCTCAATAGGAAAACAGCCGTTATATATATTCCTACCCATACCATCATAAAGATATTTTGCATTCTTTTTTCTTTTGAAGAACGATAATGTGCGTCGTTCAAGCCAAAGACTGAATCGTATAGGAAATAAAGCCTTACACACATTGGTAAACAACGACTGAATTTTGCTTCCGTTTTCAGCCTTTCTGTTGTTCCATTTATTAAAGACAAGAGCTCTTGTAAACAGCGTCATCCCAAGATGCAGCTTTTGACCGAGTCTTGAATTTGCCGTCTTATCGTGGCAAAAAATATCGAAAGCAAGTCCGTTGTGCATTTGCTTATGATTTTTTGCAAAGCCTGTTGCAAACACCGTATCATTGAGCCTGAATTTAGCAAATTCATAAAAACAGGATTTGTCGGTTTTGTTTGTCTGAAAAGTCATTGAGGAGGGCATTTCGTCCTTTGCAATTTTGCAGAACTTATCATAATCCTCTCTGAGCATCATAATATCAGCGTCGTCGTCCCACGGAATAAATCCCTTGTGCCTGATTGCACCGAGCAGGGTTCCGCCGCCCAAAAAATACTTAATATTATGTTTTTTGCAAATACGGTCAACCTCAAGCAAATATGCAAGCAAAATATTTTGAATTGAGCTGAGTCTGCCGTCGTGATTGTGGGGAAGAGCCATAGACTTGTTGTCGCTCATCCTGCTCATAACACAAAGCTCAAGGGCAGTTTCAAGACTGACAGTAGGACTGCATCCGTATTCGATAAGCTTATTAGAATTTATCGCACAGCCGCCGAAATCAGGGTTCTCTGACTTAACAAGAGTAATATCTGCCTTATCCTCGTATACATCTGTTAGTATTGCAGAAATCATATCTGTTGATGCCAGCGAGTTAATACCCGAAACATTATAGACGCCCTTGTCAATAACAAAAAGGCTGTAAAAAATCGCTTTGAAAACATCGCTGATATAAACAAAGGACAGCTTTCTGCCGGACTTTTCTAAGGTGCAGGGAACACCCTTTGCAACGGAATCAAAAACATTTTCGAGTCCGCTTTTAAGTCGGGTGCAGGCTCCCAGTATAATGCCGCTTCTCAGTATGGTTAGCTCAAAACTTTTTGCGTAGCAGCTCCAAAGATTTTCAACAGTAGCAAAAATTTCCGAGTCAAAGCTTTCCGTCATATTTTCACAGATATCAGCGTACTCATTTTCGGAATAAACCCTGTGCGGATCGGGTTTTCCGTAAACTCTGCTGTCGCTCATAACAACAGCTTTTGCTCCAAGCCTTGCGCAGGTCTGTGCAACTGCTTTTACTGAGTTGATTTCAAATATAAAGGCTTCGGATTTAAGCTCAAGCTGTTCACCGCAAAGACCTGTGTATACTGCATAATCAATATTATTTAATTCCGACAAGGAATTAAAGTCTTTAAACAGTATGTCGTCACGCTCAAAAACTTTCTGATTATAGCAGTACAGTCTGTCTTTAGATTCATCTGTAACAACTATTTTTATACCTAAAGCTTTGCTGTCATTCAGATACATCAATGCATAGCAAAAGCATCGTGCAAGCTCGTTGCCGCAAACAAGAACGGTTTTATTTTTAAGTTTATTGATTATTTCCTTTTCTACCGTAGGAACAGCCGCCCAGTCGGCTTCAAATTCATTAAGAATATTCTTTATCAGCATAATAAATTACCTTATCTGTCCTCAAGCAAAAGCTCGGTGAGTCTTACACTTCTCTTAATTCCCTCAGTCAAATCAACCCTTGCAGTCCAGCCTAAATTATTAAGCCGAGTTCCGTCAAGAATTTCCGGCGTCGGAGACATAGGGGAGGACACCGGTTCCTTTTCATCGTCAGGATTTTCAAATGACAGCGACAGACTTCTTTCCGGGAAGGCTTCAACAGCTGCCTTCGCAAAACCTCTGATTGTGACATCGCTGTTCGGATTCGCAATATTGTAGGGAACACAGCTTTTTCCGTCAAGCAATATTTTCAGCAGTGCAGCAGCTGTGTCTGTAACATAGCAAAAGCTCCTAAGAGCTGCTCCGTTACTTTTTAGCATAATATCCTGATTTTTCACGACATTTGCAATAAACTGTGCCCAAACTCTGTCATCGTCAAGACCGGCAGAGCCGTAAATATATGCAGGTCTTGCTATTTTGATATTCATACCATATTGCTTTGCATAGCAGCAGCCAAGTGTTTCTGCGGCTCTTTTGCCTTGGGCATAACAATTTTTATAGCTGTCAATATCCAGATATCCCAAGTCGCCCTCGCTGATGCTGCTTTTGCCGTTAAAAACGGTTCCGTAAACCTTAAGAGAAGAAACAATCAATGTGCTTTTTGCCTTGCTTTCTTTAGCGTATTCAAGTACATTTGCGGTGCCGCTTAGGTTAGCGTCAATCGTGCCTACGGGGTCATTCTCAAAGTAATATGCGCTTGCCTGACTTGCGGCGTGAATAACATAATCTGCTCTCTCACAGTTAAAGGGCTTGCATACATCACCGCAAACAATCTGTAAATCCTTGCGGCATAACAGCTTTCCATATTTTTTAGTTGCCTTATCCATATTTCTGACAAGAGCAATCACTTTAATATTACTGTTGTGAATATCATTTCTTATCAGCATTGCACAAACAAGATAAAAAGCAATAAAGCCGTTGCCTCCCGTAATAAATACGGTTTTGTTTTCAAGGCACGGCCAGTTAATATCGCTGTCTGTAACAGGCTTAATATCTTTAAACAACAGGGGATGAAGCAGACTTTCAACCTTACAGTCCATACTTCAGCTCCTCCTTTGCAAAATTTTTAAAGCTTCTGTAGTAATATCTTGAACGAAGAAATTTCAAATCCTCAGGAGTAGTAACCTTAATATTGTCACGCTCACCTTTGAAAATATGAATAGTCTCGCCCAGCTCAATCAAAAGCTCACCGGAGGAAACCGGATTCATTATCCCTCTTTTGAGCGCTTCATCATGAGCCCACATAATTTTTTCCATAGTATAGCCCTGAGGAGCCTGAGTGATAAACATATTCTGTCTTGGCAGGCTCAGGTTACAGGTTTTTCCGTCCTCACTTTGAAGCACTGAATCAATACTCGGAGTAACCGGAACTGCGGTAGAATACTTCTCAGCTTCTCTTATGCAGTCGGAAATAAGCTGATGCGAAACAAGCGGTCTTACTCCGTCGCAAATCAGTACAATATCCTTAGGAGAAGAAAATCTCTGAACCTCAACAAGTCCGTTGTGAATGCTTCCGTGACCGTTTTCTCCGCCGGGTACAATGGATGTCACCTTTTGCACCTTGTACTCTGCAATCAAATCCCACATATAATCAATTTTATCCTTTAGGCAGGAGATAACAATGTTATCCACCCGGGGATGGGTTGAAAAGTTTTCAAGAGTACGAATAATAATCGGCTTGCCGTCAACATTAATAAATTGTTTGGGAATATCAAGCGACTTCATTCTTGCGCCGACGCCGCCTGCAAAAATCACTACATGTACCATATGCCACCAAGCTTACTTCTTTATGTCAATTTAGAAAATCTCAAACAATGAGACTATACATAATTTTTTATTTTTTTTGTTTTGCTGCCTCATACACCTTGAGGGTTTCTTCTGTAGGTCCGTCAAAAATAATCGTACCCTTTTTAAGGAAAATAGAGCGAGGGCAAATCTCCTTTACGGAGCTTGCGTTGTGACTTACATACAAAACGGTGGTGCCTGCTGCAATAATATCCTTGATTTTATTCTTACATTTTCTCTTAAAGCTTGCGTCACCGACAGCAAGAGCCTCGTCAACAACAAGTACATCAGGCTCAATGTTAACATTAATTGCAAAGCCCAAGCGCATTTTCATACCGCTTGAATAGGTTCTTACGGGCTGGTCAATATAGTCGCCCAGCTCTGCAAACTCAATAATGCTTTCCTCGATTTTTTTAATATATTCATCTTCAAGACCGAGAATGTAGCCTTTCAGGTAAATATTTTCCCTGCCTGTCATTTCCATTGAAAATCCTGCGGTAAGCTCAAGCAAAGCCGCAACCTTGCCGTTTACCGTAATATCGCCGCAGTCGGGAAAAGCAACTCCCGTAATCATTTTGAGCAGGGTTGATTTTCCTGCGCCGTTATCCCCGACAATACCAACGGACTCACCACGATAGATCTCGAAAGACACATCGTTTAAAGCTTTATTGGTTTTTGGATTCTTCGGTTTAAAGAATAGGGCTTTAAATCTCGCCTGGTCATTTTTATATAAAATGTAAGTCTTGCTTACATTTTTAAAGGTAATAATTGGTTCGGCCATCAGTCTGCCTCCTTAGAGAACATCAGGAAGCTTTTTCCTGAGTCTGTTGTAGTTAAAAATACCAAGGAAGAATATCACAAGAAACTCTGCTAAGAAAATTAAAAGCTCTGTTTTGTATTCAAAGAACGGACGATTATAAAGGAAACAATTTCTGTATCCGTTTACAAAAAAGTTTATTGGATTAAACAACATAACATATTTGAGAGGACCCTCAAAGCCGTAAGAGTCATACATAATGCCCGAAAGCCAGAACACTCCCGACATAATTGAAACAACAAGGCTCTCAAAGTCTTTGCTGAAAGCAGACATCGGCGCAGTTGACCATGAAAGAGCAAGGAAAAACATAAACATAAGCGGGCAGTAGAAAAAGAACTGAAGATTATACCAGCTTACACCTACTTTGAAAATAACATAGACATACATAATTGCAATCAGGAAAAGATGCACAAACAGCCTTGAAAGTCCCGTGTAGGTCAGAATTGTAGAAACAGGGAATTTAACCTTAGTAATGAACTGCCTGTTTGTCCTCAGAGTTTTTGCACCCTGAGTGATACTGTCCTGAATAAAGAACCACGGAATAATTCCTATAAACATAAAGGTGAAAAAATCAGTTGAAAAAGGCTCCAAACCGCCTAAATTTATATTTACAGCCTTAAGAGTCTTTATTCCGCAGGAGAATGCAAACCAATATACAAAAATAGTAAATGCAGGCTTGACAACAGCCCAAAGAGGACCTATTACCGCACCTTTATAGGTTTTGATAAGCTCGTTTTTAGCAAGAAGAAAAATCTGCTTACCAAAGCCCTTGTGTTCGTTAAAAATAGTAAACAAAGGAATACCGCCCTGTCCGTTAATATTTGCCGAATGGCTAAAATAGTCACAAAAACTGTGTTTGCGGCATACAAACACTATTATACCTTATATTATATATATTTTTCACTGTTTGTCAATCTGTACCTTTTTATAATAGCTCAGAAAACTCATGACATAGTTCTTACCCTGTCGATAAATTCCTTAACCTTTTTTTCATCCTTGCCGCTTTTGTCGTCCGGCTCAACACCTGAGCTGACATCAACTGCATCGGGGTGCACAACACTGATTGCAGTTGTAATGTTTTCTGCACTTAGCCCTCCTGCAAGAAAAAACAGCTTATTCCTTGTTTCCAAATTTTTTAGGATTTTCCAATCAAAAGTTTCACCGCTGCCGGGAACACCGGCATCAAAAACAAAGCCCTTAACATTGTCAAGTGAAGCGTATTTTTCAAATGATGACAAATCCGATACATTAAAAGCCTTGAAAACCGGAAGCTTTGATTTTTTAATTTTATCGGTGCTGACCTCTCCGTGAATTTGCACATAAGAAAAGCCTAAATCTGCAATTTCATCAAGACGGTTTTCGTCAGGAGCTACAACAACTGCAACAGGTGTTATTCGATTGTCGAGTTCCGACAGCAAGGCATTTGCTGTTTTTGCCGAAACATTACGGCAGCTTTTTGGATAGAACATAACAAACCCTGCAAAATCCGGCAAATATCTGTTGATTATTTCAACATCACTTTGATTTTTTATTCCACATATTTTTACCTTAGTCATATTATCACCCGGAAACGATATTTCGCTTTATATCATCTTCATATCTCTTTATATCTTCAATAATTTATTATACATTATAGTAACGCTTTTTCAAGTCGCAAATACCAAAATTTCGGTATGAATTTGTTTTGATGTAAATTCTCAAAATATGCTTGACAAACTAAAAACCTTGTGATACAATTACTCTTGCTGAAACAATTAACAGCAATACGGAGAGGTGTCCGAGTGGTTTAAGGAGCTAGTCTTGAAAACTAGTGATCCCGCAAGGGACCAAGGGTTCGAATCCCTTCCTCTCCGCCATTTCTTTATTTTAAAACACTTTACCGCACGGAGGATTACTCAAGTGGTGAAGAGGCTCCCCTGCTAAGGGAGTAGGTCGCTAACGCGGCGCGAGGGTTCAAATCCCTTGTCCTCCGCCAAATCCGCATAAGCACTGGTTGTCAGTCTTATGCGGATTTTCCTTTTTACGGATATATTCCTACAGATTGCTATTCAGACTGTTCAAAATTTAATAGCTTCCTTAGTTTATGTAATTACTTTACACTTACATTTTACTGCTATATCATATAGATATTATTACACAAAGGACTGATACCATGATTTTTTTCATAATTCTCTCTGTTTTTCTCTCAATAGTATTAGCGATCTCATTAGTATTATTTTTTTCCACTCGTTATTTTTACAAAATAACTTTGCTGAGAAAGTCAACAGCAACGCTTGACGATAATATTAATGCAAACACTGAGTGGAGCAAGCACTTGGAATTTGTCGGTGAAAGAAAAAAGTGGCTCGAAGACAAGCCCAAGGAGGAGGTTTTTATTACCTCGTTTGACGGCCTTAAGCTTCACGCAACCGTTATTGAAGCTGCTGATAATAATAAAAAATGTGTAATTTGTTTTCACGGCTTTACAAGCAAGGGAATGAGTGACTACGGTGCAATAGCTAAGTTTTATCTTGAACAAGGCTTCAATATGATAATTCCCGATGCACGCAATCATGGTGAAAGCGAGGGCAAATACACCGGATTTGGAGTGCTTGACAGGTTCGATGCACAAAAGTGGGTTGAATATGC
>CALYYZ010000028.1 GCA_945607165.1 uncultured Ruminococcus sp.
GTGACAAATTGTGGAAAGTGTGATTTCAATGGTGCCCTGAGTATTGTAATTAAGTATGAAATCTATTGCAGACTTAGAATCTTTCCATGTCATACCGTCAATCGGGTTGCCTGACTTATCCTTAACAACTACCGAAATGAGTCTGTCAGCACCGCCGCCGAAGGCAGAATAAGCGGGATCGAAGCCTGTGTACTTAGAGTGACGAATAACAAGAGAGCCCTGAGCTAATTTTGTGAAGCGAGCAACAATGTGGATGGGATCATTCGCTGTAATTGTACCTGAAGCGGTGGTAAGAGGAAGTTTCTTAACCACATTACCGTTGTCATCAACAATAACCCACTCAGTGAATGCATAGCCTGTAAGTGCAGGTGAAGCTACAAGCTCAGCGGGAATATTACGCTCTGTAAAGGTTTTGCTTGTTACACCGTCGATTGTTGCTTTTCCATACAATACATGGTTCTCATCAGCTGTAATCCAGGTAGTAGAATCGGCTGAATCTCTGTACTGAGTAGCTACATCAATGGTATAGCTTACACCCTGAGAGGTTGCATAGTACCAACGACCGTCTACACGAATACCGGTGTTTTCTGCTACCGATGTTGATGCATCCATTTCCGACTCATAGGTAATCAATACGGGAGAAGTGCTATAATTATTACTGATTAGTGAATACTGATCAGTCTGAGTTTTGCCGTCAGGTCTTGGCAGGAAATCTGAGGGATTACCCTTTGTAATGTAATTTCCGTCACTGTCAAAAACATACCAAACTGTTGACCATGAACCAACGGAAGTAGACTGGTTACCTGTTGAAATAACACGGAGAGCAGGGTTACTTGCCTGTGCAGAATCAAGAGGTGTGCCGATAAGGTTGATTACATTAAGGTCGTAATCTGTGAGCTGTTCCCAGCCGTTGCGATCTCCATAACCGGAAATATCATCATCGGTAAGTGTAGTTCCCGACTTGTCGGGTGCATCGGTTGCATTTTCCAACAGACTATTCTGGTTGGGAGTAGCTGTTTTATACTTAATTTCAAATTCAACCGTATCGTAGGTTCCCAACTCAGCTATTCTTACAAAGTCATCGTAGTCATAGGTCTGAAGGTTGGAGTTGTTTGTAGTAAGTAATTTGTGATGTGTTTCTTCACAGAAATTGTTGAAGGTTACACCACTAACAGGATATGGCTTGTTTGCATCGCCGCCTAAGCCAAGAATCTTCTCACCGTTGGAGTCGTATGCATACTTAGGAATCTTTGTAACATACTTACCGTTGTTATCGAGGTACATAGGTACGCCGGGATATGTGCCGGTGTCATAGTGTCCATCACTATCACTTGTACCGTTCTTGTAATAGTAAGCATAGGCACCAACTATGTTACCCCACTTGCCGTCAAGCTCTGTAGCGTCAACATACACGGTGATGTAGTCGCCGGCATCTTCAATGTTCTTATTGAAGTAGATGGGATAAACTTCAATAGTATTGTTGCCCTTATTATCAAGTTCTGTACCGTCGATAAGATAGTCAAGACCGTAAACACCGTTACCAAGGTCGTTCGCCTCTTGTACGACACCGTTTACAATAAAGTATTTTACATATTCACCGGCTGTCTTTGCGGTAGAGGTAAGTGTTGTACGAACCTGAATCAATGAACCGGTTGCAGCCTTGTAGGTGTTGTAATAGGTTGATGTACCTGTCTGAGACTTAAATCCGCTGATAATCTCGGTGTCACCAAGGTCACCTGAGCTTCCGGATCTATCTGTACCGTCCATTGCGTATACGGTAAAGGTATCACCCGCAGTTGTATCCAGGGTTGGAGTTACTACATAATTAGGATATAAAACATTACAGTTTTCGTCTAATTCTCCAAGACAAACAGTAATACCTGTTACCCTATCAGTTGTAATTCTCATCTTACCGAAGTAGTAGTTTTTATTTCCAATACCATAATGCTGATAAGTAGCAGTAAGATTTGCTGTATCTGTAGAGGTTACAGAGATATTTTTATTTTCCTGCCAATACAGACCGGTATAGCTGGTAGAAGAAGACAGGCCGAAGTAAATATCCTTATCCATTTCTATGACATTACTCGGCAATGTAGCGTAAACTTTGCCGTCTTTCTTATATACACTGACATAGTTTGTCATTTTAGACGGGTCATTGCTGCCTACATTATAGAGCATATACATGTTGCTTAGCTGAGAACCGCTGTCCTCCTTGAAGGATGCTGTGAGGGTGATATCTGAGTTTACAGTTACTGTAAGGGGATTAGTGGAAGAAGTATTAGAACCGGACCACTTGTCAAAAGCGTAGTTGGAGTTAGGAGCTGCGGTAAACTTAACCTGAGTTCCTTCGTAGACCTTAGCGCCTGTGTTAAGATCAGCTCCGTCAACTACAGTAGCATAAACAGAACCGTTTGAATCGGCACTTGAGAAGTTTACGGTGTACTGTGATTTTGCGGTAAATGTTGCATTAATTGTAACATCATAACCGGGCATTGTGAAGCTGTAGGTGCCGTCACCGTTTTTGGTTACATCCACAACAGTAGTAGAATCGTTGGTTTTTGTAACTTTGATTTCGCCAACCTTGTAGCCATCATTAGCTGCTGCTGCAGTGATAGTAACCTTAGTGCCCTCGTTTACGCTTGAAAGGTCTGCCTGGTCAACAGTAACATTGCCGTTTGCTATTGGCAGAGTAAGCGTAATAGCGTGGGGGTTGTTTATCCTTGTTGCCCAAACCTTAGGAGTTGTTTCATTTTGGTCAACAAATATTCTATAAAGTCCCGGAATAGAATGATCGCCACTCATCTCAATCTGAAATACTTTTTGTTTGTTATCAGCAAACGCAGTAGTATCCTTTGCAGTAGCAGATGATGTGTGAGAACCCGGCAAGGAAATATCCGCATCTGACGGAGCATAAACATAATTTGTTTCTCCGTTACTGTAAAGTCTAAACCATCTCTGTCCTGCGTTACTCGGCACTACTATATCGTAATAGTAAACACCAACGGTTTCAGTTTCATTGCTTACAAGTCTATCAGGAGAATAGCTTTCGGTATTATCACCGATGGCAGAACCACCAATAGCGTATTTAGGAGTAATCTGTTTTACCACAACTTCATTTGAGAAGTCGGATTCAGTATTGTAGCCGGAGACTGTTGTTGTTGCTTTAACCTTATATGTGCCGGCTTCTGAAACTGTGAACTGACCTGCATTATATGTAGGATTGGTAACCTTTGTTCCGTCTTTATAAAGATCAAAGGAAACTTCACCTATTGTTCTATATTCAGCAATGTTAGTAACTTCGATTACTGCTGTAGTAATGCTCGGTGTAAGAGTACCGGTCTTGTTCTCGATTGTCGGAGCAGGAAGCGAAGCCTTGGGGAAGTTTACAGTAACAGTAATATTACTATTCTGTGCTGTGTAATATCCTTGAGCATCTGCTGCGCCGGCACCCGTCACTGTAACAGAAGGAGTAACTCCGGAAATTGTCGGAGCTGCAGTTACTTTGAACTTTTCACCGGTAGTAAGTGTACCACCGTTTGTTACTGTTGTGCCATCTGACTTAGTTACTGTAACAGTACCTTCGCCTGTCTTATTAATTGTGACGGTGTTTGAAACTGATTTTGGTGTTACCTTAACATATGTATTGTTTTCACTCGAATCGTAGAAAACCGTAATATCTGAATTTACAGCTTGATTATAGGCAATATCAATATTACTGCTGTCATTTTTATCAATTGTTAATGTACAGCCTTCACTCTTACCAGAAGCAATGTTATTAATCCAACCAGGTGTTATTTTATATCGATAGGCACCATTAGTAGGAGCAGGCTTATCTGTAAAAGTAATAGAATACAGAGTGTTTGATCCATTAACAAGCGTCATTTCATTAAGGGGTTCCTCTGCGTTAAAATCTGTGCCACCATTTACAAAACCTTTACCTGCAACATAGTACTTTTTTGCAGGAGCCGTAGTTGTAGGAGCCGTAGTTGTAGCTTCTGTTGGTGCTGTTGATGTAGGCTCCTGCTCAGGGTAAGCAGACCACGCACCCTCATTATAATATTTAGTAGTATTTTGATTTTTTGTTACATATGATGTCTTATCAGGTGTAAACAACGGTGTAGCAGTAGAATAGTCGCCACGATAAACAGCTTCTGTTTGCCAAAAGTTACCATAACCCTCTTGTTTATCTTTTGTAAAGGAAATATATTGTGAATATTCACCAGTGTATGTATACTTATAAATATTTGTTCCATCAATAGGAGTCATTGTATCAGTTTTTACACAGCCTTTGTCAGTTTTAGCACCAGAACCATTGTCTTCCCAGTAACTTTTACTGTACAAATGTATATGAACATCACTCCAGTTTAAGGTGTTCTTAAAATACACATCGATAGTACCGTTAGCCGCATCAGTAAAAATCATTCCAACTGTCATTGTTGAAAGAAGCAAGACCATTGCAAGGAGAGTTGAGAGGACTCTTCTTGAAACGCCTTTGAATTTAGCTTTCATTGTTATTACCTCCATAACCAAATAAATTTTAGAGAAAGGGTTGTTTGGAGAAATTGCACAAAAACCGACTTGAAAATACAGCTTTTACCGTCTGACCGCCGGTGAAATTTACACTTCGGCTGAAAAAAGTCGCAACAACCCAAATTGTTTAGGGTAATTATATCATTTTGATAGAAACAAATCAAGGGTTTTTGAAAAATATTATTGATTTTGTGAGGTATGCATAATGTTTTTATGTTATTTTTTATCTTTAAGTAAAATGATTGGGTTATATTTTCTAATTCGGAAAATAAAGCAAAATATTTAGTATTTTTAATTATGTTATTGTTATTTTTATTAATTAAGACGGTGACTGTTATTGGTGGGTTTGGTTGAATGTGTAAAAGAAAAGCCCCCGAATCGGGAGCTTTTAGGAATTATTCTAATTCAGAATAATAATTTAGTGCTTTGTAATTAAACCCTCTGGCAAACTGCGTTAATCGACTCGGGAATATCCTGTTCGTCAGCAGAAATAAGAAGAACGATATTTGTTGAAGATGTCTCGGAGAGATCCTGAAGCTTCTTGGTGAAGCCCTCTAAGCCGTCGATTGCTTCGGGACAAATCTTGAAGGTTGAGTCAACAAGAATGTCTGTAACATCATAGTTGCCGGCACAAATACCGCTGATGAAGCCAAAGAGCATATCGTAGCCGGACACAAGATACTGCTCGGTGTCGATTAATCTTGCCTTGTGGGTTACATCATAGGTAAGCTTTGTTCCCTTTTCGATAACAACCACATTGCCCGATGAAGCGGCAACGGCTTCGTTTGCAAGGGAAATGAGCTTTTTAGTTTTTCCTGTTCCTTTTTTTCCGATAAGTAAAGTAACCATAATGAGTTCCTCCTGAATATTTTACTTTATATTATTATTTAAGTCTTGCCTCAAGAGCAGCCTTTTGATCCTCGTAGCCGGGCTTGCCGAGAAGGGCAAACATATTCTTTTTGTAGCTTTCAACACCGGGCTGATTGAACGGATTTACTCCAAGCATATATCCGGATATTGCGCAAGCCTTTTCAAAGAAATAGATGAGATAACCAAGCTCATGCTCGTTCATTTCGGGAACGCTGAGCACGATATTGGGCACTCCGCCGTCGTTGTGGGCAAGAACTGTGCCTTCAAAAGCCTTTTGATTGACAAAGCCCATTGTTTTGCCCGAGAGGAAGTTGAGTCCGTCTATATCGGCAGGTTCTGTGCCGAGAGTAACCTCTTTTTTGCATTTGTCAAAGAGCACTACTGTTTCAAACATATTGCGTCTGCCGTCCTGAATGTACTGGCCGAGAGAATGAAGGTCGGTTGAGAAAATAACACTTGCGGGGAAAATGCCCTTGTTGTCTTTTCCCTCACTTTCGGCATAGAGCTGCTTGAACCACTCGGACATCATTGTGTAGGCAGGCTCGTAGGAAACCATAACCTCCATTGTTTTGCCCTTGCGGTAGAGTATGTTGCGGATGGCTGCGTATTTGTAGCAATCGTTTGTTGTGAGATCATCGTTGTCAAATTCCTTTTGAGCTTCGGCTGCGCCCTGCATAAGAGCGTCGATATCTGCTCCGGAAACGGCTATGGGGAGAAGTCCTACTGCTGTAAGAACCGAGAAACGACCGCCGACATCATCGGGTACAACGAAGGTTTCGTAGCCCTCTTCATCGGCAAGAGCCTTCAAAGTTCCCTTTGCTTTGTCGGTTGTGCAATAAATGCGCTGCTTTGCACCCTCTTTTCCGTACTTTTTCTCAAGCATTTCACGGAATACACGGAATGCTATTGCAGGCTCTGTTGTTGTGCCTGATTTGGAAATCATATTCACCGAAACATCTTTGCCCTCGCAAAGCTCCATAATCTCTGCAAGCGCCGATGAGCTGATGGAATTGCCTGTGAAGAAAATTTGGGGGGTATCTTTGCAGGTAAGGTTGTAATTTTGCGAAGTTAAAAACTCAATAGCGGCACGAGCACCGAGATAAGAGCCGCCGATACCGATTACGATAAAGACATCTGTATCTTTTTTGATTTTTTCGGCAGCTGCCTTGATGCGGGCAAACTCTTCCTTGTCATAATCAGTGGGAAGGTTGAGCCAGCCGAGAAAATCATTGCCGAGACCGCTTGCGCTGTGGAGCATATTATGGGCGGTTTTAACTTCGGCAGCAACTCCAAGGTATTCGTGGTCACTGATAAAGCCTTTTAAGTATTTGTCTGTTAATTTTGTTGCCATTTGATAATTCCTCCAAATTTCTTATTTAGAATTATAAGATAGATAATCCCAATATAAGTATCTTTGTTGTTTCATTATACAATAAACCGAGTATTTTTGCAAGTTCATTTTGGCAATTTTATAAAGAAATTAGAGAATTAACAAGCAGAGAGAAAACCGAGCCGAAGGAAAGCTCCTGTATATCGGCAGAAGCAAGGATATCGAAGGATCTGATTTGTTTACCGTTTAGGGAATATTTAAGTGTGCCGAGCTTATCGCCTTTTTTTATCGGCGCTTTTACTGAGTCCGGAAGCGAAACCTCGGAAGTGATTTTTGATGGCTGTGATTTGTCGAGTACCAGCTGTGATGATAAAGGACAGTTCAGGGCAACTTTACTTTCCATTCCGTTTGTCACCTTTAGCTGCTTTGGCATATCGTCAGGTAAGGTTAATTCTTTTACGGAAATATTTGCAAAGCCGAAATCCAGCAGCGCTGCGGCATCTTTGAAACGGTCTTTGCCTGTTTTGCAGCCAAGAACTACGGAAATCAGCGATACCTCTCCCCTTTTTGCCGTTGCTGACATACAACAGCCTGCGTCGTCGGTTGTTCCCGTTTTCAGTCCTGTGACGCCGTTGTAGGTTTTCAAAAGCTTGTTCGTATTTACAATTTGAGTTTTTCCGTTTCTAAGATTATCAATCCATATTCCGGTGTAATCAAAGATTTTTTCGTGCTTTATCAGTTCCTTTGACATCAGCGCAACATCGTAGGCAGAGGTCAGATGTCCCTCTTCGTCAAGTCCGTTGCAATTTTTGAAAACCGTATCTTTCATTCCCAGCTGTTTTGCTCGCTCGTTCATTGCCGAAATGAAGGCTTCCTCGCTTCCGCTGATATGCTCGGCAAGGGCTACGGCTGCATCGTTGGCAGAGGCTACTACCGTTGCCTTGATCATATCGTCGGCTGACATTGTTTCCCCCTCTTCAAGCCAGATGTCGCTTCCCCCCATTGAGGCTGCGTGTGCAGAGGCGGTTATTTGATCGTCCAAGCTTAGCTGACCTCGGTCGATTGCCTCAAAAACAAGCAGCAGAGTCATTACTTTTGTGACGGAGGCACAGGGACGCTTTTCGTGAGAATTTTTTTCATATAGAATTTTTCCTGTTTCCGACTCCATTAATACGGCAGAGGGAGCAGAAACGCTTTCATTACTCAAAGCAGACGCCTGCAACGGTATTGAAGCAAGCAAGAGTATTATTACGAGCAAATATGAAATAATGACCTTTCTAAACATAAAAAACACCTCGCTCAATAATATGAACAAGGTGTGGATAGTATGATATGGTATGAAATAAAGAAATCAGCAGATAAGGCAGACGGCATGGGCGGAAATACCTTCAAGTCTTCCGGTGAAGCCGAGCTTTTCCTCGGTGGTTGCCTTGACGCTGACGCAGGAAACATCTAAGCCGCAAGCCTTTGCGATATTTTCACGCATTGACATTATGTAGCTCATAAGCTTAGGCTTTTGGGCTATTACGGTGGAGTCGATATTAGAAATTTTATAGCCGTGTTCGGCAAGAATACCGCACACTTTTTTAAGGAGCTCAATGCTGTCGGCACCCTTGTAGGCAGGATCGTTGTCGGGAAAATGCTTTCCGATATCTCCGAGTGCCGCTGCGCCTAAGAGCGAATCCATTATTGCGTGGACAAGCACATCGGCATCGGAATGTCCCAAAAGTCCCATATCGCAGGGGATTTTTACACCGCCGAGAATCAAATCCCTGTTCTCGGAAAATTTATGCACATCATAACCATGGCCTATTCTCATATTGCTCTCCTTCATAAAAGCCGTATTATCAGCCGTTTCTCGATTTTAAAATGCTTTCGGCTATAACAATATCTATCGGAGTAGTAAGCTTTATGTTTTCTCGGCTTCCCTTGACAACCTCGACCTCACCGCCCATATTCTCAATGAGCGAGCAGTCATCTGTGAAATTCATAAGGTTGTCATCGGCATTTTCAAGGGCAAACCTGTATAAATCCTTTTCAAAAACCTGAGGTGTTTGCACCGCACGAAGCTGAGATCGCAGAGGAGTGCTTTCGATTTTGTTAAAGCCGTCAACTACCTTGATTGTGTCGGTTACAGAGGTACCGAGGGTTGCTGCTCCAGTTTCAAACGCAGCCTCAATAACACGCTCAATTTCCTCAACTGTTATGAGGGGTCTTGCTCCGTCATGGATAGCGTAATACTTTGTATTCTTATTTGCCGCCGAAACACCGTTTCGTACGCTCTGCGCCCGGGAGTCACCGCCGCTGACAAGAGCCGTAACCTTTGAAAAGCTGTTTTTATCAGCTATGGTACGGATTCTGTCTATGTCCTGATTACGGCAGACTACAACTATTTCGCTGATATATCTGCAGTTTTGGAAGGCACTGAGAGTGTATTCGATTGCAGGACGGGACAGAAGCGGAATAAACTGCTTACTGTCGGCAATACCCATTCTTACAGAGCCGCCTGCTGCTACAATTATTGCAGAAACAAATGAAGCCATAACTGATTCCTCCTGTTTATTATATTTTATCCAAAGCCTGTCTGAGATCGTCAAGCAGATCTTCAACGCTCTCCAAGCCGACCGAGAGTCGGATAAGGTCGGGAGCTACTCCTGCTTCCAGCAGCTGTTTTTCGGTCATCTGACGGTGGGTATGGCTTGCCGGATGAAGCAGGCAGGTCTTTGCGTCTGCTACATGGGTGGCAATAGCGGCAAGCTTCAGGCTGTCCATAAATTTAATTGACTTTTCTCTTCCGCCTTTGATTCCGAACGCAAGAACTCCGCAAGAGCCTTTAGGAAGGTATTTTTTAGCGAATGAATTATACCTGTCACCCTCAAGATCCGGATAAGCTACCCACGCAACTTTTTCATTTTCACTCAAAAACTTTGCTATTGTGAGGGCATTTTCGCAATGTCTTTCCATTCTGAGATGCAAAGACTCCAAGCCGTTCATCAGGTAGAAAGCATTTTGAGGGGATTGTATTGAGCCGAGATCACGCATAAGCTGCGCTGTTGCCTTGGTAATATACGCAAGCTTGCCGAATCTTTCAGCATAGACAATGCCGTGATAGGAATCGTCGGGAGTGGTAAGACCGGGGAATTTGTCGGCATATTGCATCCAATCAAAGTTTCCGCTGTCAACTATAGCTCCTCCGACACCGACTGCGTGGCCGTCCATATACTTGGTTGTGGAATGAGTAACAATATCGGCTCCCCACTTTATCGGCTGACAGTTGATAGGGGTTGCGAAGGTATTGTCAACAATAAGCGGAACTCCGTGGCTGTGCGCAAGGCGGGCAAATTTTTCGATGTCAAGCACGGAAACGGTCGGATTTGTGATTGTTTCGCCAAAAACCGCCCTCGTGTTGGGCTTAAAGAATTTTGCAAGCTCCTCCTCGGGAAGATCCTGGTCAACAAAGGTGCAGTCAATACCCATTTTTTTCATCGTAACACCAAGGAGATTGAAGGTTCCTCCGTAGATTGAAGATGAAGCAACAATATGGCTTCCTGCTTCGCAGATATTGAACAGAGCAAAAAAGTTTGCCGCCTGACCGCTTGATGTCAACATTCCTGCAACACCGCCCTCAAGCTCAGCTATCTTGGCGGCAACTGCGTCATTTGTCGGATTTTGAAGTCTTGTGTAAAAATATCCGTTTGCTTCAAGGTCAAAAAGCTTGCCCATTTCATCACTTGTTGCGTATTTAAAGGTTGTGCTTTGATAAACCGGAAGCTGTCTCGGCTCGCCGTTTCCGGGCACATAGCCCGAATGAAGGCATTTGGTTTCAATGTTCATTTTTATCCCTCCGAAATATATTATATAAACAGATTTTTAATTATACCTGTAATAAAATCGGTGCCGTAAATTACAGCCGCTACGAGGAGAAGAAAAAGAAAGGCGGAAATAACTTTAACGGTTACACGCTTCTTTTTGCTCATCTGTTGAAATTCCTCCTTGTATTCGACCGGCTCATCGAGGATTTCTTCGTTTTCAAGTCTGATTGCGCCTATTCCGACACAGGTATCATATGCCCTTTCATATACAGAAAACGGCACAAGAATGTCATACTCTGCGGAATCATAGCCGGTCACGGCATCGGCGGAATAGCTGTGTTTCTTGGCAGAGCACTCACAGGGAATACCGCTATCCTCAAATGCCGCCTTTATCCTTTGAAGTTCAAAGCCGGACGCAGAAAGCAAATAGACGGCAGTAAGATCATCTGTGATTTCAGATATCCGGGCTTTGCACTCGGAACAGATTTCATCATTGTCATTGTACAGTCGTTTACATTTAGGACAGTATTTCATTTAAATTCCTCATTAAAATTTAGATTCTTGGCTTATAAATTATAGTGTATTTTATATAATTTTAGCACAAAAAAACGGTGTAGGCAATACCTCACCGCTTTTTACTTAATAAACTGCTTGCTTTTTATTTTCCTTACATCACTTTCCGCTTTACAACATACTTATGTATTTTGCCATTCCGGACTACTGCTGTACTGCAAGTAGATACGGAATGGCAATTTTCTGCTGTATTACTCAAATATCGGTTGAAGCTGAACTTTTTTAAGTGCTTTTTCAACGCTTTGAGGGAGTTTGTCAAAATTTGCGACAAGCGAATTTGGCTTGTTGATGAAATCGTCCTGTTTCATCGGAACAAAATATATATTCTTTGTATTGAGCAGTCTGCCTATATTTTGGGCTGACGCTCCGAGTGCATCGTTGGTTGCAACGCACAGAAGTACCGGGCGTAAAATTCTCAGATGTGATTTTGCTGCCATTGTAACGGGGGTATCTGTTACTCCTAAGGTCAGCTTTGCTAAGGTATTGCCTGTACACGGTGCTATTACAAGCAGGTCGCACATTTTCTTTGGACCTAACGGCTCTGTTTCTACTGTGGTCTTTAGTACTTTTTTACCGGTTATTTGTTCTGCAGTTTTTACAGTTTCCTCTGCCTTTCCGAAGCGGGTGTCTGTTGAAGCGGCATTTTGTGACATTATCGGAATAACATCATAGCCGCTGTCAACAAGCTCCCTCATTTTCTCAAAAGCCTTTGAAAAGGTGCAAAAGGAACCGCACATCGCAAATCCTATGGTTGCTTTTGTCACCTGTAAACCTCCTTGATGATACTGAAAATTGTCGTTTTTATTATTTCTCCTGCTGCTTTCGGGGCACATTTTCCCGGTAGTGACAAGGCTCTTACAGCGTCAATGTTGTGCTTGCCTGCCGACTCAAAATCTACTCCGCCCGGCAGGGATGCAAGGTCAATGATTAATGTGTTTTTATCGGTGTTCTGCAAAAGCTCATCGTCAAATATCATTGAGGGTACGGTATTGAATACGATATCATAGCCCCTTACGCTTTTCAGCTTATTGGTTTTGCATGGATTATATCCCAAAACCGAAATAAGTGCGAGTGAATCATCTTTTCTTGAACATACTGTCACTTGGGCTTCGAGTGATTTCAGTAGTTTAGAAAGGATTTTGCCTATTCTTCCGAAGCCTATTACAAGACATCTGCTGCCGAAAATCGTACCCTCATATGCAGACATGGCGCACTCTACAGCACCTTCTGCTGTGGGAAGTGCATTGAGAACTGAAAACTCCTCTCTGGCGGAATAGTCAAATATTCTTGCATCGTGGAGTTTCGGATATGCCCGTAAAAATCTGTCACGCATTGCAACAAAAACAGGCTTGCACATAAGCTGTGATATTTCCTCTTCGCCGAGAATTATTGTTTTGTCGGAAAACGGCGTGTTTATACTTGCGTCACTGCGCACTGACGGCAAAGGAAAGATAACGGCGTCACTATTCCTAATAGTGTTTTTTACATCGGCAAGGACTAACGAATCCAAGTTTCTGAGCTTATCAAAACCACCTAAAACAACATCGTAGCAGCTGTCTGAAATTGACTTAGCCAAAAACAGCTGACGCTTATCCCCACCCACTATTCCAAAGGTTTTTATATCACTGCTTCTCATAATATAACACACCAAACCGTATATGATTTTATATTAAAACCTTATTAAAAGCTTTATATGATTTTTGAGCATATTTTTGTTTCTAATTAGATTTTAATATTATACCGCATTTGCGGCGAGAGTTTATATCATCATATTATGCGAAGAAGCATTGTAGGTGATGGTAAATTTGGCTTGACTGCTGTATATTTTGTCAGAGTTCGGAATAAAATTTAGGGAAGTAAAACGTATAAACAATCTTAGTTTTTAATTAGTTAAGCTTTAATGACGCACTGATTAAATTGTTTTTGCATATTTATAGGTCAGATTATTTTAGCAAGTCGGCTGAAAAATAT
>CALYYZ010000029.1 GCA_945607165.1 uncultured Ruminococcus sp.
AGATTTCATACTTTTCATTTTTTACAGAAGGATGGGCAAATAGACTGGGTGAGAAAGTAACAGGTGAAAAGTCAATGGGAAATTTGGTTATAGATTAGGATTGATTACAGGCAGATAACTTCCGATTTGTCAAATTGATAAAAAGTGGTATGAATTAGAACTTATGAAAGTTGATACATTATGAAATTGACAGAATATATTGGTTCCCAATTTGGAAATCCACAAGGTATCTTAGGAAAGATATGTTGTGTTATTATGAATACTATCAATCAAAAAATGTATACCCAAGTATCTGATATTGTCTTGAAAAACTTCTGTATAGATATTCTGGATATTGGTTTTGGAAATGGCTACTTAGAAAAAAGACTTTCTAAGCAACCCGGTGTTGTGATCAAGGGAATTGATATTTCAGAAGATATGATTGTGAGTGCTACAAAGAGGAACAAAAAGGCTGTTGAGCAGGGCAGAGTAGTTTTATCTTTGGGTGATTGTTGCAACCTCGACTTTCAAGATGAAATGTTTGATGCTGTAACATCCGTAAATACAATTTACTTTTGGTCAGATACGGTAAAGGGACTGACTGAAATAAAAAGGGTGTTAAAGGATAGAGGAATTTTTGTTAGTGCGGTTTATTCGCAAGAATGGCTTAAAAAGCTGTCTTATACAAAAAAAGGTTTCAAATTCTTTACAAAAAATGACTACATTTTGGATGGGAAAAAAGCAGGTTTTTCTGAAGTGATTATTGAAGAAATAGTAAATGGCAAAAGCTATATTGTAAAGTATATAAAGTAGACAACTTCCGGTTTATCTATATATTAAAACTCAAGGAGTAACCTTTCGTGGGTTACTCCTTTTTATATGCATTTATCACAGAGACTTATGGCTCTTTTTTATGCCAAAAAACAAGGAGGTGAACTTAAATGTCAGACAGCTGATGATAAAAAGGATTTGCTTAAGGAAGAATAGGTTGAACTTCTGACTTCACCCTTTGATTTGGCAGAGTACAAGTCGGCAATTATGGAGTCTATGTACAAGGGTACAAAGCGTAATATCAAAAGCGAGGAAAACTCAAAAAACACATCGGTCGGGTAAGTGACGAGGAGTTCTTTACCCGACTGCTTTATTATGGTGTCGTTCAGCTGAACTTATCCATTGATGAAACAATGCTTATGCCCCTTGGGCTGCTCCTTGATTTGTTCGAATGTCATAAGCAATACAACGGACTTGCAAAGCCGAAAAGGGATTTGACGATTGACGATATTATTCCGTATGGAGTATAAGTGTTCTGAAAAGAATTGAGATTTATTGAGTTGTATGGTATAATTGGCTTGTCGATAAATCGGAATTTCAAGGAGGCTCCAAATGACACACGAAGAAAAAGCATTATCCTATTTCAAAGATAAATTTCATTGCTCGCAGTCTGTTCTTGCCGCATATGCAGATGAGCTCGGATTAACGGAAGAACAAGCATTAAAAATAGCCTACTGCTTTAACGCAGGTATGAGAAAAGGTGAAGTGTGCGGAGCTTGTTCGGGAGCGTTGATGGTGCTCGGAATGCTATACGGTCAAGCCGATAAAAACGATCTCGACAGTCGAAACTGTGCCAATCAGATGACTGACCGTTTTTTGAATCGCGTTAAGGAACTAAACGGGACATATATCTGTAATGAGATACTCGGCTGTGATATTACCACGCAGAAAGGCGTTGAATACGCAATAAAGCACGAATTATTCACCACGACCTGTAGAGATATGGTAGCGCTTGCCGTTCAGGTTCTGGAGGAAATCATTGAATGAAAATGATATAATAATCAAAAGATAAATCGGAATTTATTATTTGAAAGAGGCGGTCAGTAATGGGAAAATATCTGAGAAAAAACATAATACCAATCATAATAGAGAGTGTATTTATATTATCCTGTTTTATATTTCCGAAGGAGTATTTTATTTATACTAATTTCATATTTTATCTGCTATTGCTGATATACTTTTGTATAAAGAAAGATTTTTCGTTGAAAGAATGGTTGCGTAACATAAAGGGCGGTAAGAGATTTTGGAAACAAGTAAGTATTACTGCATTACTTTTTGTTAGTGCATTTATTATAACAATAATTCTGGAAAACTTATTTCCAAATTACAACACAGGAACGATTGCGCTAAGAAGAGATAGTTGGCTGACATTAACGATATTTGCAATATCTACAATCATATTACCTGCAATTACGGAAGAAACATTTTATAGAAAAAACATGATTTCTTTTCAGAATAAAAGAATGCTCATAAGCACAACCTTATTAAGTATGTTTTTGTATGCTATAGAACATTCATTAACGATATGGGGGATATTTTTAACGATGATATGGGCGCTTCCTTTAAGTATTTCATACATAAAGACTAAAAATATATATGTACCAATGACTGCCCATTTTATAGGAAATTTATTAGGAAATGGAATAGATGTTATTATGACAATCATTTCAATGATATAGGCTCTGCAAATTACAGTTTGTATTTTTTTACGATAACTTAATTATTTTAACCGTTTGTTGTATTTTCCTATCAAATAAAAAAGGGGCTGCCGCAATAAAGCGACAGTCCCTTTTCGGTCTGATATATTATATTTCGTAAAATCTGCGGGCATTTTCGCTCGTGATATTCAAAAGCTCCTGTATTCCGATACCTCTGAGTGCGGCTATTTTCTCCGCTGTATAAATGATAAGCGAGCTGTCGCACCTCTTGCCCCTGAAGGGCACGGGAGCCATATAGGGAGCGTCTGTTTCAAGCAACAGCCTGTCAAGCGGAATCTGAGAAGCCACCTCAACGCTGTGACGGGCATTTTTAAAAGTAACAACTCCGCCGAGGCTGATGTAAAGTCCCAGCCTGACAGCCTCCTGCATAAGCTCAACACTGCCCGAAAAGCAGTGCACCAAAGCCTTTGGCTTATATTTTCTGAGCAAATCAAAGGTATCGCCGTGTGCCTCTCTGTCGTGAACAACAATGGGCATATTCAAATCAAGCGAAAGCTCCAGCTGGCGGACAAACACCCTCTTTTGCAGGTCTTTCGGAGTATCCCAGTGATAGTCAAGACCTGTTTCTCCGATAGCCACAACCTTTTTGTGCTTTGAAAGCTCGCTGAGCCTGTCGATATAGTCATTTGGAACCTCGTCAAGACATTCCGGGTGGAAGCCAACCGCCGCATACATATGCTCATACCTCTGTGCATAGCCTATGCACACCTCGGCAGTTTTCAGGTCAACGGCATTGTTGACCACTGCGCACACTCCCTTTTGCGGCAAATTTGACAGAAGCTCGTCTCTGTCCTCGTCAAACCACTTGTCGTCATAGTGAGCGTGTGCGTCAAAAATATTATTGTACTGCATTTTTTCACTCCGTTTCGGGCTGCGTTACCGTATCTATTCCACGATCGGAAAATATAGGGATAATCTTCTTCTCAATATCCTCATCAGAGGCAAATTCGTTAAGCCGTGCGCTCTCTCCGTCGGAAAAATAAACAGTGCAGCTTCCGTCCTCAGCCTTTTCAACAGCTTCAACCTCGTTGTATGTGTACGAGGAACCTCGCAGGTCGAACAGTCCCCGGCTGACATTCATTCCCTGCTCATTAAAAGACACCGCATTGTTTGCGGCAAGAAAAACAAAAATCAGCGCCGCTACATAAATCAGATAGCAAAATACACGCATTCTTCTGACCGTCTTTTTGGGGTTAAAAATTGCGTCATAATCCATCATCTTGCGGTATTTTTTCTTAAAGAATCGCCGATAAATCCGTTCTCTGAGCAAATATCCCGCCGCTATGCTGCCTATAAGAGCCGGTATTATGCAGCAGCAGGCATTGTAAGGCTCAAACGCACTGGAGTACTCGCAGTTTCTGAACAGAAGCGCAACAACCGAAAAATACATAATTACGCACAAGGCAAGCAAGGGAATAAAGAGCAGTCCCCACGACACAAAAAAAGGCAATGATCCGCTTGTTCCCCTGTACTCCCGAAGTCCGTCCTTTAAACACTCGTATTCCTCGGTCAATATCGGCTCAATATGGTCACAGGCTTTAATATGCTCAATAAGCCTTTCCTCATACTCAAGCCGCCTTTTTTTCTTTTCGTACTTTCTCAGTGCTTTTTTTCCGTCTCCGGCTAAAAAATCACGGTATTCATCGCTTGAAAAGGCGTCGGTTTGGAAGCCGAAGTAAAGTCCGTACAAAAAATCTACCGTCTCCTCCGAGCTTTCAAACTCCGACGAGCCCTCGGTGCTCAGCTCCTCAAGGAAATCCACACCGACGGACACCTCCAAATTGCGGCTTAGAATTTTGCTCACCTGCTCCGTTAAATCGGGATTTTGCGCCGCCGAGGAAAGCAAGGGATAAATCCGGCTGAAATCCTCTGTAAGCTTGTCAAAGCAAAGCTCCATACGCTGTTCGTTTTCAATATAGCTGTAAAGCCAGCACGAAAAATCATATTTGTCAAGCAAGCCGATTATATCGTACATCATACACTTCAGCGGATAAGCTAAACGCTTTGAAAAATCCACAATAATGCACAAGCAGCTTTTTTGTACGCTTTCTCCGCACTCAAGCCTGTATTCAAACTCAACATTAAAGCTGTTAAAGCACAGTGTTCCGACCGCCGAATCATCGTCACGAAAGAAACGGGTGGTAAAAGCGTTTGTACCTTCGGCAAATTTATTAAATTTTCGTTCAAATACATTTATTATATCAATTACCATTGCTTATTTCTCAATGCTTATTTCTGAAATACCGTTAGGAAAACACTGATTAAATCAGTTGATCGGTATGGACTTTATTGTATTGCAAGCCGTCAAGTGTGAGAACCTCGTCCTTAACAGAATAGGTGTATTCATCAACGGTTTCGCTGTCTGACATAATGTAGGTTGACGAAAGCTTTGAGCCGTCTGCCTCATAGTTTGCGAAAACATACATCATACCAAACTGATTCATATACATTATGCCGTTTTCGTAAAAATAATAGCAGTCGCCGGCCTCGGATTTCCAAGCTCCCAAAATTGCTTTGTCAACCTTAGGATTGTCCTTTGGCTCAGGAACGACGGTAAACTCCTCTACCGCCTGCATCTGTAAGCTCTGAGATTCGTCCTCAGCTATAAGAGAAAGTGTTTTGCCGTCGTCGGACAGCTCTGCGGTATATGTTCCGTTTATTCCATACATTAGCTGTGAGGAAAATACAAGCTCGTCTTCCTTTTTCTCAAGGGTATATTTGCCTGTGTAGCCTACATTGCCGATAAGTATAGAAGCTTCTCCCTCACCGTCAAACTGATAAACAAAGCTCTTGTACTGAGAGCCGCTGCCGCTGACTATTTTCCACATTCCGGCAACAGCGTCCTCACTGTCGGATTTTATCGTGTGCAGGGAAGAAATATCAAAGCCCTGCGGCTGATTCTGAGGCTGCGTCAACTCCGTAGCCTGAGTATCGGGCTGTTTGTTTTTGTCACCGCAGCCGCACAACACAGCTGTTACAACAATCAGGACTGCCGCAGTTATGCTTGTTATCTTGTGAAATCTCATAAAATTCGCTCCTTTTGTCAGGATCTTTCTTTAGCCATCGCTCGTGTGCTCGCAGAGCGCAACTGAGCGGGCAATATAAATGCTTTATTTGATAGGATTATCAATATATTACAGTTTGTATTGTTTACGATAACCTAATTATAAATTATACAGTTTGTTTTATTTTTCTATCAAATATAGAAAGCGTGCGCATATTGTGCGTGCGCTTTCTTTAGCCATCGCTCGTGCGCTCGCAGAGCGCAACTGAGCGGGCAATATAAATGCTTTATTTGATAGGATTGTCGATATATTATAGTTTGTATTGTTTACCATAATCTAAATGAACTAACAGTGTGTTGTATTTTACCCAATCAAATAAAGCGAAAAGCCCGACTCTGCCGAGCTTTTGTAAGACAGATCATTCATCTCTGCCGCAGCATTTCTTATACTTTTTACCGCTTCCGCAGGGACAGGGATCGTTTCTGCCGACCTTTTTACCCTTGCGAACGGTTTTGTTTGCATTATCCGTACCGTCTCCCGAGGTCTGAGTAGGCTTTGCAACCTGCTCTCTTTTCAAGGCAGCTTCAACTGCGCTTGGCTGTTTTGGTGCCTCGCCCTTGTTAAGGATAACCTGATGTGCCGCAGCCGCCTGCTTCTCGGCAGCCTTTCTTGCCGCCTCGATTGCCTCCTGACGCTTTTGCACCTCATACACCCTCTTGGGCATAATAAGCATAAGCTTGACAGTGTCCTCACGGATATTTTCTATCATCTCATCGAACATATCAAAGCCTTCAACACGATACTCAACAACAGGGTCGTGCTGACCGTAGGAACGCAGACGGATACCGGTTTTGAGCTGATCCATATTATCAATGTGATCCATCCAGTATGTGTCAACGCTCTTGAGCAGATAAACACGCTCCATCTCACGGATAGTTTCGGGCGGCAAAAGCTCCTCGTTTTCCTTGAAGATGGTCATTGCGTCCTCAACGAGCATATCCTTGATTTCGTCTGCCTCCATCTCCTCAAGCTCATCAAGGTCGAAGTCGTATTTTGACTCGTCTCTTATTATCCAATCCTTGTAGTAATCCTTAAGGCTCTGAAGATTCCAGTTTTCTTTCGGACCCTCGGGCAGATAATGATTTATTGAGGTAGCGATAGTATCCTCCACCATTTTAAGCACCGTTTCGTGGATATCCTCACCGTCAAGCACCTGGTTGCGCTGACCGTAGATAATCTCACGCTGGCGGTTTAATACATCGTCATACTGAAGGACATCCTTACGAATACCGAAGTTGCGCACCTCTACCTTTTCCTGAGAGCCTTCAATTATATTGGAGAGCATTTTGTTTTCAATCGGAGTATCCTCGTCAACCCTCATTCTGTCCATCATCATCTTCATTCTGTCACCGCCGAACAAACGCATAAGGTCATCCTCGGTTGACAGGAAGAAACGGCTCACACCGGGGTCGCCCTGACGACCCGAACGACCTCTGAGCTGGTTGTCGATACGGCGGGATTCGTGGCGTTCGGTGCCGATAATCATAAGACCGCCAGCCTTGCGCACCTGCTCAGCCTCGTCCTTTATCTCTTCCTTATATTTATCATTCAACTCTCTGAATGTATTTCTTGCATTGATGATTTCCTCATCGTCGGTTTCGGCATAGCCTGTAGCCTCCTCAATCAGCTCCTCGGGGAAGCCCTGCTTGCGCATTGAAGCCTTTGCCATATATTCAGCGTTACCGCCGAGAATAATATCGGTACCTCTGCCCGCCATATTGGTAGCAATGGTTACTGCGCCAAGCTTACCTGCCTGTGCAACGATTTCAGCTTCCTTTTCGTGCTGCTTTGCGTTCAATACATTGTGCTTTACTCCACGCTTCTTGAGCATTTTTGAAAGAAGCTCGGACTTTTCGATTGAAATTGTGCCGACAAGCACCGGCTGACCCTTTTCGTGAGCCTCGCAGATTCTGTCGATAACCGCATTGAACTTGCCCCTTTCGGTCTTGTAAATCGAGTCGGGCAGATCCTGTCTTAAAATCGGCTTGTTGGTGGGGATTTCAACAACATCAAGCTTGTAAATTTCCTGAAATTCCTCTGACTCGGTCTGGGCGGTACCCGTCATACCGGAAAGCTTTTTGTAAAGACGGAAATAATTTTGGAAGGTGATGGTTGCAAGCGTTTTGCTCTCGCTTTGAACCTTAACGCCCTCCTTTGCCTCAATAGCCTGGTGCAGACCCTCGTTGAAGCGTCTGCCGTACATAAGACGGCCGGTGAATTCGTCAACAATGATTACCTCGCCGTCCTTAACAACATAGTCAACATCAAGCTTCATAACTCCGTTAGCCTTGATAGCCTGATTTACATGGTGCTGAATAGTAAGGTTTTCGGGATCGGTAAGGTTTTCGATTCCGAAATATTCCTCAGCCTTTTTTACACCGCTTTGTGTAAGAGTAGCTGTTTTCTGCTTTTCATCAACAACATAGTCGATTCCGTTTTCCCTGTAATACTCCTCCATATCCTGCTTTGAGTCAAGCTCGGCAAATTTTTGGAGCTTCAGGGTTTTTGCAAGAGCGTCTGCCTTTGAATAAAGGTCGGTAGACTTGTCGCCCTTTCCCGAAATGATAAGCGGAGTTCTTGCCTCGTCTATCAAGATAGAGTCAACCTCGTCGACAATGGCGAAGGCGTGTTCTCTTTGCACCTTGTTTTCCTTGTAAACAACCATATTGTCACGAAGGTAGTCAAAGCCAAGCTCATTGTTTGTGCCGTATGTAATATCAGCGGCATAGGCTGATTTTCTTTCCTCGTTTGACATATCGTGAGTGATAAGTCCCACTGTAAGTCCAAGATAACGGTAAAGCTTGCCCATCCACTCGGAGTCACGGCGAGCAAGATAGTCGTTGACTGTTACTATATGCACACCCTTGCCCGTAAGACCGTTGAGGTAAGCGGGGAGGGTGGCAACGAGGGTTTTACCTTCACCTGTTTTCATCTCGGCGATTCGTCCCTGATGAAGCACGATTCCGCCGATTACCTGAACCGGATAATGCTTCATTCCAAGCACTCGCAAGCCTGCTTCACGGCAGGTCGCAAAAGCCTCGGGAAGAATATCGTCGGTAGTTTCTCCGTTTGCAAGACGCTCCTTTAAAACAGTGGTCTGATTTTTAAGCTCAGACTCGCTCATCTTAGAGTATTTGTCCTCCAAAGCCAGAACCTTGTCACAAATCGGCTGTACACGCTTAACCTCACGCTTGCTGTAGTTGCCGAACATAGCCTTCAAAAAATTCATATTGATTGTTCCTTTCTATGTGCATCAAGCCCCACGGAGCTTCAAAAATAAACATTGCTTTGCCGCCTATATTGCGCCCAGATTTTTTGCCGCCTGAATCATCGCCGCCTCAACAACGGGTCCTGCATAGGTAAAGCCGAAGCCGGATTCTTCAACAACACAGGCAAACGCAAGCGGACACTTTTCGTCCTTTGCATATCCGACCATCCAGCCGTTGGGAGCCTTATCCTCTCCGACCTCTGCCGTACCTGTTTTTGCGCAAACCGTAAGACCGCCGAAAAGGTTGTCTCCGTAGTAGCTGCTTACGGTGTATCTCATAATCTCATCAAGTGCTGCGGCGGTGTCGCTGTTCAACAGCGTCTGACCGCCTGTTCCGAATTTTATTCCGACAGAGGCAAGCAGCGATTTATCCTTAATAAAGGTGGGATTGACGCTTTCGCCTGAGTTTGCAATAGCTCCGCAGATTATAGCCATTTGCAGGGGATTTACCCTGTCGTCATACTGACCGACGCCCGACCACGCAAGCTGATTCTCGGTTGCGCCGTCTGCGTTGTAGTGCCCCTTTGCAAGCTTTACTCCGTCTGCCTCAAAGGAGGAGTTAATCCCCATTTTATCGGCAGTCTGCTTCATTATTTCCGGACCAAGCTCGGTTGCCAGCTCGGCAAAAACATAGTTGCACGAGCAAGCCATTGCGTACTTAAAATCAACGGTTCCGTGAGCCTCAACGCAGGTTATGTCGCTGCCGCCAATCTCGTGGCTGCCGTAGCAGGTCCAGCTGCGTTCATAAATGTCGGGTATGTTCTCGATTGCCGCCGCTGCGGTTACTATTTTAAAAATAGAGCCGGGTGCATACGAGGATGAACGCACATTGTCAAGGTAAACTCCGTCGTATTCGCTTTCGTTTTCCTCGGTAATCTCCGGGGGATTCTGAGGGTCATAGCCCTTGGTGCTGACAGAGCAGACAACCTCCCCCGTTTTATAGTTATATATTACGCAGGCGCCCTTTTTGTCATAGCTTGCCAAGACATCATAAGCCGCCTTGCATACTGTTGAATCAATGGTAAGTGTAATATCGTTGGTAGTTCTCAGGGATTCGGGCATATTAAGTCCAAGCAGAAGGTTATAGCCGGAAAGCTGAGAGCGATACATACTTTGGGCAGCCGTTGAAATATTGAGACTGTTGTCGCCCACAGCGTGAAGCGTTGCTCTGCGCACGGACTCGCTCTCGTTATACACACGCTCGCCGTCTACCGTTTGGGCGAGCACAACACCGTTGCAGTCGTAAATTGCTCCTGCCTGTGCAAGTCCTCCGCTTCCGCCGATGTGAGCGTTATATGGCTGATCAACCCAATCGGAGGCTCCTGTGACGAGCTTAAATACAAAGTAGCACATTCCTCCGATAAAGGCGAGCGTGATCATCAGTGTCATAGTGCTTCGTCGAAGCATTCTTTTCATAAAACGCCCTCCCTTCCGTCAGCGTTGAGTTCAAATTTGATTATCTTTTCATTGAGTAGGTGCGCTCATCTGCCGCCTTGATAAAGGCAATAAGCCCCCAGCATGCCATAATGCTTGAGCCGCCGCTGCTTATGAACGGGAAGGTAACGCCCGTAAGCGGAAGCACATCTGTAGCACCGAAAATATTAAGCGAAAGCTGCACAGCAAGCAGACCTGCCGCACAGCAGGCTGTTATTGAATAAAAGGTGCTGCGGCTTCTTGTAGTGATTGCTCTTGCGTAAACCACAAGCAAAGCTACCGCAAGCGCAAGAGTGATGGCAACGATAATGCCCATTTCCTCGGCAACGATGCCGAAAACGAGGTCGCTTTCCGAGGCGCCGACCTGCTTCAAAAATCCGTTGCCTATTCCGACTCCGATAAGTCCTCCGCTGGCGATATAGGTAAGCACATGAGTCTGCTGATAGCCCTCGGCATTTGCATATTCCCAAGCCCTGCCCCAAGCCTTGAATCTGTCGGCTACATAGGGCTTGAATCGAAGAACAAAGGTTACTCCGAACACCGCCGCCGCAACGGCAAGAATAATCGTTTTAAAGTCGCCCGAACGCATAAAAGCAATAAGTAAAAATGTAACAAAGAAGATAAGCGCCGTTCCGAAGTCACCCATCACAGCCAAAAGACCTACGCAGATTACCGAGAAAATGATAAATTCCAAAAGGTTTTTGTTAGTTTGCAGCTTATCAAGTGCGCTTGCGCCGATAAAGATATATATTACCTTAACAAGCTCGGAGGGCTGAACGGAAAACGGACCTATGTAAATCCAGTTGGAAGCACCGTAAACTATTTTACCGAACACGATACTTGTCAAAAGCAGTCCCACCGCAGCTATCATCAGCGGGATTCTCAGCTTGTTCACCTTGTCGGGGTCCTCAATGACCTTTATAATTACACAAAAAATAATCATTCCTATTACTGCCGCCGCAAGCTGGACATATGCCGAACGCTCCACCTGACGAACAAGCAGCATTACCCCTGTACCGGTCAGAAACAGGGCGAGCGCTTCAAGCTCAAAGGTAGCTCTTCTCAAAACAAAATAGGATATGCAGAAAAATCCCCACTCTACCGCCGCCAAGGCACCGAAAAGCATAAGCGGAGCATAGGTGTCGCTTCCGTCATTCCAGAACATAGCCTCAACGCACAAAAAGAAATGAAAAACCGTAACAAGGAGCATAAGCTTGTACGACTTCACGGCAGGCTTGTTGCTGACCTTTGAGAAAAACCAGCTCGAACGGAGTCTTTCCTCATACTCCTCGCCTCTTCTGAATTCAAACTCGGAGTTGCCGATGCTTATGTTATCATCAATGAGAACTCTTGTTCTGCCGTGAACCTCTCTTCCGTTTACAAAGGTTCCGCATTTTGAGCCGACATCATTAATAAACCAGCCGTCCTTTCTTCTAAGCAGGACGCAGTGGCTTCTTGAAACAGCGGGATCGTCAACCACAATATCGCTCGACTTGCTTCTGCCTATTGTATTTTCCCAGAAAAGCACGGGAAGCTTAAGCCCCGTAACAGGATTGCACAGTGTGACAAGCGGTTTTTCAGGTCGTCTGCGGCGACGCATTGCGGCATAGCATTGATACACGATAAACACGGCATATATGGGCAACAGTACCCTAAGAGCAACTACGCCGAGGTCAAATAAAACCGCCATATCCATAGCTGTTGTTCTCCTTTCCGATAGTCCGATGAAATACTATATAACAGCGCAAAAATTACAATTATACATATTATATAATAATCCAAAACACGGTTATTGTCAACTTTTTTGTTAGCCCAAGGCTAAGGAAACACAATCGGTTTTTACAGAGATTGGCATTTGATACCTAATACCTAATACTAATTTCTGATATAAATCAGGCTGCCGCATAATCTCACGATCTGCGACAGCCTGTGAAGCTGTTATTTATCCTCCTGGAGGGTTATTTCAATTTCCTTTGTTGAGCCGTCGGACGGACGGTAAAATGTGAGCTTCACCTTATCGTTCGGCTTGTATTCCTCCAGAGCCTTGTAAATATCTCTGAAATTTTCTATTTTTGTATCTCCGAGCTTTGTAATAATATCATTCTCCCGAAGCTCGGTGTTGTCGCAAGGACCTCCCTCGACAATATCGGAAACCTCAATTCCCTTGACATCGGAGCTGTTTTCATAGCCGGTTGATCCCACAGCTTTTCCCATAATGCCTATTTTCACTCTGCCGCTTACATAGCTGTTTTTAATCAGGGAATCAATGATATCCTTTGCCGTTACAGAGGGTATTGCAAATCCCATTCCCTCGTAACTTGTAGAGGCAATCTTTGCTGTTGAAATACCGACAACCTGTCCGTATCTGTTCACAATGGGACCGCCGGAATTTCCCGGATTTATGGCGGCGTCAACCTGAATAAAATCAACCAGACTGTTGGAAACAGGCTCTCTGTCA
>CALYYZ010000030.1 GCA_945607165.1 uncultured Ruminococcus sp.
CTATAAAGAGTCTGCTTGATAGCAAGAACCTTTGGATCTAAGGCGGCTTTCTTTACAAAATTTACAACAACATCAAAGCTCTCATAAGGGTGATGCACAAGCCTGTCCTTTTCACGGATCGCCTTGAAGATATCGCTGCAGTCGCAGAAGTCAGCCGGTGGATTTACGGGAACGATAGGGTCAAAGCACAAATCCTCGCAGCCGTCAATCCTCGCAAATTTTGATAAAAAGGTCAAATCCAGCGGACCTCTTTGCAAATAAATTTCATCCTCGGTAACATCGAGTGCATCAACCAAAAATTTCCTGATTTCTTTGTTGCATTTTTTGGAAAACTCAAGCCTTACAGCGTCTCCTCTTTTGCGCTTGCGTATAGACTTTTTTATTTCCTCCATCAAATCCTCGGTATCCTCGTCAATGTCCAAATCGGAATCTCGGGTAATTCTGAATGAGTCATACTGCTTTATGTTATACAGCTCAAAAAGCTCGCCAAGGTGTGAAGCTATTACATTTTCAAGCAGAATAAAGCTTCTTCCCTCGGCACTCGGAAGCTCCAAAAACCTTGGTAAAATTGACGGCACCTGAATAACCGCAAAAAACTCCTCGTTTGACGAGTCGGTAAGAATAACCGCAATGTTTAAGCTTTTGTTTGCAAGCATCGGAAAAGGACGGCTTGTGTCCACTGCCATCGGAGTGAGTACCGGGAATACCACCTTGCGAAAGTACTCGTTTACAAAGTTTCTCTGGTCGCCGCTAAGCTCGCTGCTTTCCAAAAAAGCAATGCCCTTGCTCTTGAGAACAGGAATAATTGAACGGTTAAAACAGCTGTATTGCTTTTTGGCAAACTCGTGGATTTTAACCGACAGTCTTTTCATTAACTCAGGAGGAGTAAGCCCCGAAGGATCGGCAAATTTTGTCCTGTGATGTATTTTGTCAAGAACACCCGCCACTCTAACCATAAAGAATTCATCAAGATTTGATGCGGTGATGGAAAGAAAGTTGCATCTTTCCATTATGGGATTTTCCTTTTTAAAGGCTTCCTCCAGCACTCTCACATTAAAATCTATCCAGCTTAATTCACGGTTGTTATAGGGCATATCGCCGTATACAGCATTTTTCCTGACTTTTTCGGACTTCTTTTTATTTGTGTTATTAGCCATTATTTCACCGCCGATTCTATAGTGTTTATTACAGTAATATTTTATAATATTTTTGAGATTGTTTCAAGCATTATCTATATTCATAATTCAACAAAATCTCAGATTTTACACAATCCTTACAAATACAGCATCCGTATTAGGAAGAAATCAAAGATATACCACTGTTATACTATTATTAAATACCTCTGTTATATTATTATTAAAAATATTGTAATATGCGCTTGCTTGTGATATAATTATGTTCAAATGGTTAATGAAACATTGACAAAATCTGAAAGGGGTTTTACAGTTGAAAAAGGATAGAGGTAATTTTTCGGGAGGCTTAGGCTTTGTGCTTGCAGCGGCAGGCAGTGCGGTTGGCTTAGGCAATCTTTGGCGTTTTCCGTACTATGCGGCTCAGTACGGCGGCGGGGTTTTCATTTTAGTATACATCATTCTTGCGGTAACATTCGGCTTTGCACTGCTTAGCGCTGAGATTGCAATAGGACGAAAAACACAACTCAGTCCCATTATGGCTTACAAGAAGCTCAACAAGCGGTTTTCATTTTTAGGGTATTTGGCTGTTTTAGTACCGATAATTATTATTCCCTACTATTGTGTAATCGGGGGCTGGGTAACTAAGTATGTTACCGTTTACGCTCAGGGACTTGCAAAGGATGCAACAGGGGATAAATTTTTTAATGACTTTACAGCAGATCCGGCAGCACCGTTGATATTTTTCCTGATCTTTATGCTGCTAAGTGTTGTAATAATACTTTTCGGTGTTGAAAAGGGAATCGAAAAAATCAGCAAAATTCTTATGCCGCTGTTGTTGCTTCTCACCATTGGTATATCAATTTATACGATAACGCTCCCAAACGCAATGGAGGGTGTTGCTTATTATCTTGTGCCTGATTTCAGCAAGTTTTCGCTGATGACTGTTGCCGCCGCTTGCGGACAGCTGTTCTTTTCAATGAGTATTGCAATGGGAATTATGGTGACCTATGGTTCCTATACAAAAAAGGAAGTAAATCTTACCAGGTCGGTAAACAGAATAGAAATATTTGATACTGTGGTAGCACTTCTTGCAGGATTGATGGTTGTTCCGGCTGTATATGTTTTCAGCGGTGAAGCCGGACTTTCCTCGGGTGGCCCGGGACTTATGTTTATGACTCTGCCCAAGGTTTTTGACAAAATGCCTGCCGGCAATATTATCGGACTTTTGTTCTTTATCCTTGTGTTCTTTGCGGCGATTACAAGTGCAATCTCCGTAATGGAAGCCATTGTTTCTTCGATTATGGATAAATTCAAGCTGTCAAGAAAGGTATCGTGCCTGATAGTAATCGGAATTTGCCTTGCAATGGGAATCCCTGCTTCGCTGGGCAACGGACTTTGGTCACAGATTAAAATATTAGGTATGGACTTTTTGTCATTCTTTGATTTTGTCAGCAACAGCGTGCTTATGCCGATTGTAGCTTTGTGCACCTGTATTCTGATTGGCTGGATTGTCAAGCCCAAAACGCTTACCAAGGAAATCACCCGAAACGGAGAGAAGTTTTCCAGAGAAAAGCTATTCAATGTTATGATCAAATATATAGCTCCTGTTTGTCTGGTGATCATTCTTGTGACTTATTGCCTTGCTCAGTTTGGTATAATAAAAATGTAAGTGATTTAGTAAACAATCAAAGGCTGCTGCAAATTCTTAGGAAAATGCAGCAGCCTTGTTTATTTGATAGAAAAAACACACTGTATAATTCATATTATTGTTATCGTGAATAATACAGACTGTAATGCGTCCACGATCCTATCAAACATAAAATATTTATATTGCGCACACTTTCTTGTGCAGCAAAAAGGCCCCTCTTTTTCAAGAAGGGCCGAAATGGTAATTATACAGCTTAAGTATTAGTATGAACAGCAGAATCGTAGCTTTCAGTATGAGTATTACTAAGGAAACACTGAATAAATCACACTTAAAAGCTGTTTGCACATCTTGCCGGCATTTTACGCCGGTCTGCCCAAAATTCCTCGTAATGCGTCAAGCATTACTGCGGTTTGTTTGTGCAACCTGACAAAAAAACTGACGGCGCAATATGCACAAACGATTTAATCAGTGTTTCCCTAAGCGTCACCCACAAGTATCTGCTGAATACAGGTTGCGTCGATAACATTTACACTGCCGTCTCCGTTGATATCAGCTAGTATCATTTGCTCAGCTGAAAAATCATATCCGCCGACTATATATTGCTGTATAGCTGTTGCGTCCTGAATAGTCAGAATACCATCACTGTTAATGTCGCCAAGTACCGGAAGCGGTCCGGTAGAAGCTTCGGTCGCAGGCTGAGTGACGGTCTCCTCGGTAGTAGTATCAACCACAGTTGTCGGAGCGATTGTAGTAGGAGTTACGGTAGTGGGAGCAATAGTGGTCGGTGCTACGGTAGTAGGAGCAACAGTAGTTGGTGCAACGGTAGTCGGTTGTGTGGTTGGAATCGCAGAAACATAGTCGCAGTAATCAAGACATACCCATCCCGACTTTGAATTGTAGGTGGTGTATCCCCAATTATTACTTATCTTAGTAACGGTAAGGTTCTTGTTGTCGGGAATCTGAGTAACAACACTGTAGCTTGTCCCTGCGCCGCTTCTCATATTGAGCCAATCATCAACATTTGTCTTATAAATTCCTGTTTTATAGGAGGTATCCGCCGCTTCATACTCACCTATGTAAATATATCCCTGAAAATTCCAGGTGCTTGAGCCGCCTGCGGTTGAATCGCTCGTGCTTGCATAGGTCAGATAGAAATTTTTGTAGCCCCAGCCGGAGTTTGAAAATGTAATCTGACCGTTTTTGATTTCCTCAACAACTGCAACATGACCGCCTCCGCTGTAGTTCCAGCAGGCGATTGCGCCGAGCTTCGGAGTTTTGCCGTATTTGTAATAATTATTGGTTTTGTTGTAACCGTACCATTCGCCTGCACCGTAGTGACAAAGCTTAGGTTCGGTTTTTAAAATTTCGTATGCTCTGCCAAAGGCATAAGCTGTGCAGTTTGGCATACCAAGACCGATTTTATAGAAAATATTAATGTCGCTGTAATAATATTTATTAGTGGTTGAGGGGGCAGAAAGTCTGGGAGTATAGGTTGCCGCAAAGCCCTTTATTATTGAGGCTGAAAAAACAGCCGTGAAAAGCATAATTACCGTGAGCAATGTACAGGAAAGCTTTTTAAGTTTGATTTTTTTCATTTAAACACCCTTTCAAAAAATATTATACAAATAAAGGTTACTGATTTGTAACCTTTGACCATTCTACCATAATTCGTCATAAAAATCAAAGAGTAAATTCCACCATATCCAAATATTATATGCGCCCATTTTATGCAAAATAACAGCATAAAGGGTTAACGGCTCAGGGGGAAAGTTCGGTTTTTCCGAGCTATAAAAACTGCCTTTAATACTCCGGTTGATATTTACGGCAGTTTGATGTATAATGAAAAGAAAAATCTGTGAGGTGTTATTTTGTCTGCTGTTGTTAAGGTCGGTGACCGTGTAGAAATGAAAAAGCAACATCCCTGCGGCGGGAAAACCTTTGTGATTCTGCGGGTTGGAATGGATTTAAAAATCAAGTGCGAGAAGTGCGGCAGAGAAATAATGGCGCCCCGCAAAAAAATAGAAAAGGGAATAAAACTGATTTTGGAATAAAAGCAGGTAAACTCTATGTTTGAAAAGATTGAAATTTTTGACAAAAGATACAGCGAACTGAATCAAAGACTGTACGAGCCGAGCGTTGCGGCAAATCCGGACGAGTTTCAGAAGGTTATGAAGGAGATAAAGTCGATCGAGGAGCTTGTGCTGACCTACAGGGAATACAAGCAGGCTCAGGCGGCAAAGCAGGAAAGTCTTGATATTCTCTCTGACACCTCTGACTCGGAGCTGAAGGAGCTTGCAAAGGCTGAGCTTGACGAGGCGTCTGAAAAAACTCAGATTCTGGAGGAAAAGCTGAAGATATTGCTCTTGCCAAAGGACCCTAATGACGAAAGAAATGTTATCGTTGAAATCCGAGGCGGTGCAGGCGGTGAGGAATCGGCTCTTTTCAGCGCAGTGCTTTTCAGGATGTACTCAATGTATGCCGAAAGACGGGGATACAGGGTAGAGGTAATAAACGCAAACGAAACTGAGCTTGGCGGCTTCAAGGAAATATCCTTTATGATTGAGGGCGAGGGCGCATACTCACGCTTCAAGTTTGAAAGCGGTGTTCATCGTGTTCAGCGAGTCCCCGAAACAGAAAGCCAGGGCAGGGTGCATACCTCCACAACAACGGTTGCCGTTCTTCCGGAGGCTGAGGATGTCGAGCTTGAGATAGATCCGAGCGATTTAAAAATAGACACCTTCCGTTCAAGCGGCGCAGGCGGACAGCATATCAATAAAACCAGCTCTGCAATCAGAATCACTCACATTCCCACCGGAACAGTGGTTGAGTGTCAGGACGAAAGAAGCCAATATAAAAACAAAGACAAGGCGCTCAAGGTGCTCAAAAGCCGTTTGCTCAAGGAAAAGCAGGACAAACAGGCAAGTGAGATTGCCGCCGACAGAAAATCTCAGGTAGGCACAGGCGACAGGAGCGAAAGAATACGCACCTATAATTATCCCCAGGGCAGGCTTACAGACCACAGAATCGGTCTTACTCTTTACAAGCTTGAGGATATTCTCAACGGCAATCTCGACGAGGTAATCGACGCACTTATAGCAGCTGACCGAGCCGAAAAGTTGAAGGAAAGTATGCAGGCGTAGAAATGGTGAGGGATTTGAATACACTTTTACTTGACAGCTCTGCCGAAAGTATTGCAAAGGCAGGAAGAATTATAAAAGACGGCGGCCTTGTTGCAATGCCAACCGAAACGGTATACGGACTTGCGGCAAATGCTCTTGACGGCAGTGCGGTTCTGAAAATATTTGCGGCAAAGGGCAGACCTGCCGACAATCCGCTTATCGTACATATTTCTGATTTTTGCGATATCGGAAAATTCAATCTTGTCAGCGAGATTCCCAAAGGTGCAAAAATCCTTGCCGAAAAATTCTGGCCGGGACCGCTGACTGTGATAATGAAAAAATCCTCCGCAATTCCCTTTGAGGTGTCGGCGGGACTTGATACAGTGGCAATAAGGCTTCCGAGCCACCCTGTTGCCCGTGAACTTATCCGCTGTGCAGGTGTACCTCTCGCTGCGCCCTCGGCAAATATTTCCGGCTCTCCAAGTCCTACAACGGCAGAACATGTGCTTAAGGATATGAACGGAAGAATTGATGCTGTTATTGACGGAGGAATGTGTGAGGTCGGTGTCGAGAGCACCGTTATTACACTTGCAGGCAGTGTGCCGAGACTGCTTCGTCCGGGCGGAATTACTGTTGAACAACTCCGAGAGGTGCTCGGGGAGGTAGAGGTTGACGATGCGGTTCTGAACGGACTTGCTGACGGTGCAAAAGCTGCAAGTCCCGGAATGAAGTACAAGCATTATGCTCCCAAAGCAAGGGTTGTGCTTCTTAAATGCACCGATGATGAGTATATTAATTATGTAAACAATGTAAGCACCGGCTCAACAGCAGCACTGTGCTGTGACGAGGACATTCCATTTTTGAATGTGCGGTGTTTCTCTCTGGGCAAGCGCAGTGAATTTTCAGTCCATGCTCACAGGCTTTTTGATGAGCTTAGAAAGATTGACGAGGATAATGCGGTGGAGGTTGTTTTCTCCAGACTGCCCTCTACAGACGGAGTGGGAATGGCATTGTACAACAGGCTGATTCGTGCCGCAGGCTTTGAGGTGATTGACCTTGGAAAGAATTAAGCTGTTCGGCTTGACCGGACAAAGCGGTGCCGGAAAGAGCACCGTTGCAAGGATATTTGAGGAAAACGGTTTTCTTGTAATAGATGCCGACAGAATTGTTGCTGAGCTTTACAACGGCAATTCCGCCTGTCTGATGGCTGTTGCCTCGCAATTCGGCAAGGATATAATAAAGCCTCAGGGCGGACTTGACCGGACATTGCTTGCAAAAAGAGCATTTTCATCCGAGCAGAGCAAGACTCTGCTTAACCGTTTAGTTCACCCATTTGTTACGGCAAGACTGTTTGAGGTTCTCAAAGAGCATCCACAGGCAAGGGCGGCTGTTTTTGATGCCCCCCAGCTTTTTGAGAGTAACGCCGATGTTATTTGTGACGCAGTGATTTGTGTTATAGCTGACACGGAAACAAGGCTTCAAAGAATCTGCCGCCGTGACAATATCAGTGTGCAACAGGCTATGCAGAGAATCAAAGCCCAGCTTGACGAGGATTATTTCAAAAAACACTCGGATTTTATCTTAGAGAACAACGGATCCGAAAACTCCCTCAATGATAAAGCCGTCAGCATAATAAACCGACTCAAAAATTCAATTTGACCGATTCCGAGGTGATGTAATGGCAGTATCACGCCGATATAAAAAAAAGAATAAAAAACCGAATCGCTTCAGGAAAATAATAATCTTTTTGCTGGTTTTGACTGTTGCTGTGGGTGGCTTCATATTCATACCGAAGTTTTTTGAGGACTCTAAGACAAATCTTGAAAAAACAAGCTATCCTCGAAAGTACAGCGAATATGTTGAAAAGGCTGCAAAGGAATACAGCCTTGAGCCTGCTTTAATCTATGCTGTGATACGCACCGAGAGCAATTTTGATCCCGAGGCTCAGTCGTCGGTCGGAGCCTGTGGATTGATGCAGATTATGCCCTCTTCCTTCGAGTGGCTTCAACAGCTCAGGGGTTGTGAGGGAACATATACCTCAGATGACCTTTTTACACCGGAAATCTGCATTGACTACGGTTCTTATCTGTTGAAATATTTTTATGATTTATACGGAGACGAGCAATGTGCTGTCGCCGCCTACAATGCGGGCTTTGTTGTCAGTGATTGGCTCGAAAACAGTGAATACAGCTCAGACGGCAAGACCCTTGATAATATTCCTTATCCCGAAACGAGCAACTATGTTGATAAGGTCGACAGTGCAAAGAAAATGTATATAAAGCTTTATTATTCATAAGCTATAATATATATGTATTGATATATTTGTTGAAAGGAAGATAAAAATGGCAACCGAAAAAAGTAAGACAGAAAAGCTCAAAGAAAAGTTAATGATGACCGAGCCTCAGGGCGTAAAGGCACTCACGAAAAAGGAGATTAAAAAAGCAGATGAATTTTGCGAGGGATATAAGAAATTTCTTGATAATTCCCCCATTGAGCGAGAGGCGGTTCGCTATACGCTGAAGCTTGCCGAAGCAAAGGGCTTTAAGGAGTTTGACCCCGATGCCGCATACAAAACCGGTGACAAGGTGTACTTTGTCAACCGTGACAAAGCAATAGCCCTTGCTGTAATCGGTCGCAACGGAGTGAAAAACGGAGCACGGCTTGCTATCGCTCACATAGATTCTCCCAGAATCGACCTCAAGCCTAATCCTTTATATGAGTCTGACAAGCTCGCACTTTTCAAAACACATTACTACGGAGGACTCAAAAAATACCAGTGGACGGCAATACCGCTTTCTCTTCACGGTACTGTTGTTAAGCTTGACGGCTCCAAGGTTGATATCAGCTGGGGCGATCGTGACGATGAGTCCTGCTTCTGCATCACTGATCTTTTACCGCATCTGGCAAAGGATCAGGCGTCAAAGCCTATGTCAAAGGTTTTCACAGGTGAGGATTTAAATGTGCTTGTCGGTTCAAGACCTTATGAAACAAAGGACGAAGAAAAGGATCTTGTAAAGCTTAATGTGCTTGCGATTCTTAACAAAAAATACGGTATGTGCGAGGGCGACTTCCTTTCAGCTGAGTTATGTCTTATTCCGGCATTTAAAACCAAGGATATAGGCTTTGATTCAAGTATGATCGGCGGATACGGTCACGACGACAAGGTTTGTGCTTATCCGGCGGTTATGGCGGCTCTTGATGTTGAAGCTCCCGAGCAGACCTGTATTACCTATTTGGCAGATAAGGAAGAAATCGGAAGCGACGGCAACACCGGAATGCAGAGCGACTTTTTGCGATACTTTGTCTATGACCTCGCAAAGCAGGACGGAGTTGAGGGCTACAGAGCATTGTCAAAATCAACCTGTCTTTCGGCTGATGTAAACGCAGCCTATGATCCTACCTATGCTTCGGCTTATGAAGCAAGAAACAGTTCATTTATAAACAACGGAGTTATTATTTCAAAGTATACGGGACATGGCGGAAAATATGATACATCAGACGCTTCTGCCGAGTATATGGGCAAAATCAGAGCAATGCTTGAGAAAAACGACATTCTTTGGCAGGTTGGCGAGCTCGGAAAGGTAGACATAGGCGGAGGCGGTACTATCGCAAAGTTTGTTGCGAATATGAATGTTGATGTGGTTGACCTCGGCGTTCCCGTCCTTTCAATGCACGCTCCGTTTGAGATAGTTTCAAAAACAGATGTCTATATGGCTTACAGGGCATTTTTTGCATTTTTTGATACAAAAGAATAAATAATACTTGATTTTTAAATCTTAGTATGATATAATACTGCTTGCGGTTGAAAAAACCGCATATGCGCCGGTAGCTCAGCTGGATAGAGTGTCTGACTACGAATCAGAAGGTCGGGAGTTCGAGTCTCTTCCGGCGCGCCAAAAAGCCTTGCAGCAAAATTTTGTTGCAAGGCTTTTTACTGATTTTAGAGGTTTCCTATTGAGGAAAGAAAAACGGCGGAACAAAGTCCGCCGTAAATACTATATATTATATTAACACTCTGAACGGTTAATGGCATTGAGCACACCCAAAACAGAAGCAACATTTACATTTGAATCCGTACCGATTCCGAAAATATTTTTACCGTCGGGCTTTTTAAGCTCAATATAGGAAACTGCTTTTGAATCTGAGCCTTGAGAAATTGCGTGCTGGCTGTAAGAGATGAACTCATACTTATCAAGACCTACGGATTTAATTGCATTGAAAAATGCGTCAATCGGTCCGTTGCCTGTGCCAGACAGAATAACCTCGTCTTTTCCGTCGATGGTCATTCTTCCCTTAAAGTGAACATAATCTCTGCCGTTTTCGCTCTCCTCATATATTTTTCTCTTTGTCAGGCAGTATTTCATCGGATGTTCAAGATAATTTTTCTCAAATACCTCAAAGAGCTCCTTGGGGACAAGCTCTCGCTCAAGCTCTTCGCATTTAGCCTGAACAAGCTTTGAAAACTCGGGATGCATTCTTTTGGGCAAATCATATCCGAAGTTGTTGCTCATAACAAAAGCGGCTCCGCCCTTGCCGGACTGAGAGTTGATTCTGATAATTGGCTCATATTCCCTTCCGACATCTGCCGGGTCAATGGGAAGATACGGAATTTCCCACATATCAGAATGGCTTTCCTTCATATATTGCATACCCTTGTTGATAGCGTCCTGATGCGAGCCGGAAAATGCAGTAAACACAAGCTCTCCGATATAGGGCTGTCGGGGATCAATTTTCATATTTGTGCAGCGCTCATAAATTTCTCTGAGCTTAGGAAGATGAGTAAAATCAAGCTCGGGATCAACACCCTGTGTAAACATATTAAGTCCCATTGTTACAATATCCATATTTCCGGTGCGCTCTCCGTTTCCGAAAATAGTGCCCTCAACACGCTCTGCTCCTGCCAAAAGCGCAAGCTCTCCGGCGGCAACAGCACAACCCCTGTCGTTGTGCGGGTGAACGCTGATAATTGCAGCGTCTCTGTGCTTCAAATTGCGGATAAAGTATTCCACCTGATCTGCAAAGGTGTTCGGTGTGCACATCTCAACTGTGTTAGGCAGGTTGAGTATAACGGGGTTTTCCTTTGTTGAGCCGAGAGCCTCAATTACATGATCGCATATCTCAACAGCATTTTCAGGCTCGGTTCCGCTGAAGCTTTCAGGCGAATACTCAAAGCGGAAATTTGTGTCGCCCTCATACTCATCAGTGAGCTGCTTAATCAGCTTTGCTCCCTCAACAGCAATATTTGTCACACCCTCCATATCGGTTTTAAAAACAACCTTTCTTTGAAGGGTAGAGGTTGAGTTGTAGAAGTGGATTATTACATTTTTTGCGCCCTTAACAGCTTCAAATGTCTTGCGAATAAGGTGCTCTCTTGCCTGCACAAGAACCTGAATCGTTACATCATCAGGGATATGATTTTTTTCTATAAGCTCACGACAAATCTCATATTCGGTTTCGGAAGCACTCGGAAATCCGATTTCAATTTCCTTGAAGCCCATATCGCAAAGTGCATGGAAAAATTCAAGCTTCTCATCTAAATTCATTGGATCAATCAAGGCTTGGTTGCCGTCACGCAGGTCAACACTGCACCAGACGGGTGCTTTGTCAATGGTCTTTGTCGGCCACTGCCTGTCAGGCAAATCAATTTGTTTAAACGGAATGTACTTTTCGTAAGACGGTTTCATTATCTAATACCTCCTGTAATAATGACACAAAAAAGCCCCTTAAAAGCAAGGGATAAAGCCCTGCTCAAAGGGACGAAAAAATCGTGGTACCACCCAATTTCAGACACACATCGCTGTATGTCCCTTACAGACTTCCAACAAAGTCCTGACCGATAACGCAGTCTTGCGTTTTGCGTTACACATAAGCCTCACGCAAAAAACTCAGGGATGAGCTATTCATGCAACCCTTTGCATTGACTTGCACCAACCGTCAACTCTCTGTGCTAAAGGTAATTACATCTTATTCCCGTCACTGTCTTTAAGGGGTTATTTTGATTTATATACATTATATATATATGTCTGCGTAATGTCAATACCTATTTTTTGAGTAATCTCTGCAAATTTGTATTTTTCCTTATATCACAGTTAAAGAATATGGAATATTATACATAAAAATATGGTAACAACTGTGTAATATTTTTTTGACAAACCACTTGCAAAAATAAAAAGAAGATGATATAATAATGAAGCTGTCGAAAGACGGCGTCAGTCCTGAAAGAAAGTAAAAAAAGTTTGAAAAAACTTATAAAAAACTTAGAAAAAGGGGTTGACAAAGGCAAGAGGCTATAGTA